>DATLVQ010000348.1:0-6782 GCA_035577325.1 Bryobacteraceae bacterium
ACTTCGTCGACAACGGCTACAGCCTGCATCACATGGCGCGCGTGATTTTGAACTCACGCGTGTATCAGTTGACGAGCGAACCGAACGAGACCAACCGCACCGATGCGATCAACTATTCGCGCTATTACGTGAAGCGCCTGATGGCGGAGCAGCTTGCCGACGCCATTACCGAGACCACGGGCGTTCCAGAGAAGTACCCGGGATACATGCTGGGCACGCACGCCATGGCGATTCCGCAGGGGGCGCCGTCGTATTTTCTGGCGACTTTCGGACGCATGAAGGCGCGCGAGGTGATTTGCGAGCGCGACTCGCAGCCCGACATGGTGCAGGCCATGCACCTGATCAGCGGTGAAACGCTGATGCGCCAGACTACGGCCAAGGGTGGCAATCTGGACAAGTGGATGGCGGATACATCGCTGACGGATGAAGACGTGGTGCGCAAGATTTTCCTGGCGGCGGTGGTGCGCGAGCCCGATCACCGCGAGATTGAGACTGCTCTGCTGCCGCTACAGGTGAAGGGAGCCGAATCGCGGCGGCAGGCGTTCGAAGATGTGCTGTGGACCATCTTCAATTCGAAAGAGTTCCTGTTTAACCACTGAGGCGCACATGGATAATTTCGACCGCCGCTCCTTCCTGAAAATCGGCTCACTCAGCGTTTTTGGCTACTGGGGTTTGGGCGATGTGTTGCGGCTGCAAGCGCAATCGCCCGCGGCCAACGGCAAGCGCGACATCTCGATCATTCATTTGTGGCTCACCGGCGGCATGAGCCAGCTTGACACCTTCGATCCTAAGCCGGACGCAGATACACGTTACCGCAGCCAGTTCAAACCGATCCAGACGAAAGCCCCGGGCATCCGGATCTCCGAGCAACTGCCGCGTACCGCCGCGTTGGCCAACAAATTTGCCATCATTCGCTCCATGACGCACCGGCAGGCCGCGCACGAAGCGGCGTGCAACCTGATTCTGAGCGGCCACGATCCGCTGCCCACGGTCCAGCATCCGGCGATGCAAACCGTGATCGCCAAGGAACTGGGCCCGCGCAATGAACTGCCGCCCGTAGTTTCGATTCCCGGCGCAACCGGGAGTTGGGAGAAATCGGGATTCCTAGGTCCGCAGTACAACCCATTCAACGCTGGCAATCCCAATTCCGATAAGTTCAAAGTGCGCGATATGGATTTGCCGATGGGCGTGGACTGGTCGCGCATGGACCACCGCCGCTCGCTGCTCTCCGTTGTGGACGAAAAATTCCGCCGCCTGGATACGACCGGCATCACCGCCAGCATGGACGCGTACTACCAGACCGCGTTCGGCCTGATGCATTCGGCTAAAGCCAAGAAGGCGTTTGAGATTTCAGAAGAGCCCGATGCCGTGCGCGAAAAGTATGGGCGCACGTCGCTCGGCCAGGGCGCGCTGCTGGCTCGCAGGCTAGTGGAATCAGGCGTGCGCTTCGTGACCGTGTCGCGCGGTTTCAATACCTGGGACCATCATCGAGACATTTTTCCGCTGTTGTCCAACGACTTTCTGCCGGAGTTGGATCGCGCGTTCTCGTCGCTCCTCGAAGATCTCGATCAGCGCGGGCTGCTGGCTACGACGCTCGTGATCCTGACCGGCGAATTCGGCCGCACACCCGAAATCAATGCCATGGGCGGGCGCGATCACTGGCCCAACGCGTTTTCCATGGCCATCGCCGGCGCGGGTATCACCGGCGGCCGCGTGCTGGGTGAAACGGATGAAAAGGGCATGTTCGTGAAAGACCATCCCGTCGAAGTACCCGACCTGGTCGCCACGATCTACAAAAAGCTCGGCATCGATTACAACAAGGAATACATCAGCAATATCGGCCGGCCCATTAAGCTCTCGCAGGGGAAGCCGGTGGATTTTCTGCTGGTGTAGCCGGCTGTTCTAAATACGCCGCGGAACTTCAGATCCGGTGGAAAGCCTTCAGGATTTCGCGCGTCGAATATTGCAGGGCGATGGGGCGGCCGTGCGGACAGCTCATGGGGCAATCCGTAGCCGCCAGGGACCGCAGCAACCACTCCATTTTGTTCTGGTCGAGCCGCATGTTGACTTTGATGGCGGCACGGCATGCGATGGACGCCGCGATGCCGCGCCGTACGTCATCGAGTGAAACACCGCGCAATTCGCCTTCGGCGATCTCCAGCACTTCGAAGAGCACCTTCTCCAGATCCGCCGGGCCGATGGCGGCGGGCGCGGCTTTCACAGCGACGGTACGATTCCCGAAGGGCTCGGCTTCGAACCCCATGGACTCGAGCTCATCGGCGATGCGCGCGAATTCAATCTGCTGCTCCGCGGTCAATTGAAGGATGAGGGGCATCAGCAGGCGCTGCACTTCGATGTTGCCGGCCGCGCGCTGCTTCAGCACCTTTTCAAACAGGATGCGCTCGTGCGCCACGTGCTGATCGATAATCCACAAGCCGTCGCGTCCGGCAGCAATGATGAAGCTGTTGTGGATCTGGCCCAGTGGCCGCAAGTCAGAAAGCGCGGAAAGCGACGCCGTCGCCGGCAACGATTCTGCCGGAAATTCGCCGTGAGTCTCGGGCACGCGGAGGCGGAGGCCCGCAGGCGACGGTTCGGCAGGCACGACGGCGATGGCATCGGTGAAATCGAAGCGAGGCTCGGGCGCGCGCGGCGGTCGCAAGTGAAACTCGGGCGCCGCGGGATCCATCTCCGAGATACCGGCGACCGATTCATCTTCGGCCTCCGCAATCGGCGCAAACGGCGCTGGTTCTGACGCCGGCGCAGCCAGCAGGGCCTCGTTCTCGACCATCTGCGAGAACTCGGAGTAAGGCATTTGCGCGGCGGTCTGCGCCGCCGGAGATGCGGCAAACGCCGGCGCTGGCCGGGAAACGATCAACCGCCCGCGAATGGCATCGCGCACGAAATCGTGAACGAACGACTGATGCCGGAACCGCACTTCGGTCTTCGACGGATGGACGTTGACATCCACTTCTTCGTAATCGCATCCCAAAAACAGCAGCGCAAACGGAAAAGCGGCGTGCGGCATCAGGTTGTGATAAGCCGACGAAAGCGCGTGGAGCAGGAGACGGTCGCGAATCAATCGGCCATTCACGAAAATGAAAATGGAATTGCGGTTGGCTTTCTGCACTTGCGGGCGTGATACGAATCCGCTCAGCCGGTAGAGTTTTGTGGACGCTTCCTCGGGCTCGCGTTGAAACTCGGCGATGGCTTCGGAGGGCGGGACCGAGGCCTGCGGCAACAGCAGCCGCTTCTCGCAAATGCCCAACTCCACCAATTCATCGAGCGCGCCCGTGCCGAACACTTGAAAAACACGCTCGCGTAGTGTCCCCACCGGCGTCACGTGCAGCAGTTCGCCGGGTCCGTTCGCCAGCCGAAAGGTCTTGTCGGGATGGGCCAGGCTGTAGTGCGTGACGAGTGACGCAATGTGCGCCAGTTCGGTCTGCTCCGACCGCAGGAACTTTTTTCGCGCAGGCACGTTGAAGAAGAGATCGCGCACCGTGATGGTGGTGCCCGGCGCCAATGCCGCCTCTTCGGAGCGCAGCATTTTTCCGCCGGCGATCTCGACGCGCGAGCCCGTTGCCTCCTCCGCCGAGCGCGTCTCCAGCAGCAGTCTCGACACGGAAGCGATGGAGGGCAGCGCCTCGCCGCGAAAGCCGAGCGTGGCGATCGACAGCAGGTCTTTCACGTCACGCAGCTTGCTGGTGGCGTGCCGCTCGAAGGCCAGCATGGCATCGTCGCGCAGCATCCCACAGCCGTCATCGGTAATGCGGATGAGCCGCCGCCCGCCGGTTTCGACTTCGATGCGGAGCGACGTAGCCCCGGCATCCAGAGAATTTTCGAGAAGCTCTTTAACCACCGAAGCCGGTCGTTCGACGACTTCGCCCGCCGCAATTTTGTTGGCGACCTGGTCGGGAAGAACGCGGATGCGGCCCATGTGATGCAGGTGTCAGCTTCTAGGTGTTAGGTGTTAGAAAAACGGCTCAGTGCGGTTGGCCAGGTTGTCGAACTAACTCTGGCACCTAAGACCTAGAACCTATTGTAATTGAATCCCTCGCGCGTCCAGCAGCTCGCCGGTGCGACGTAGTAAATCCAGGACCGACCGCTTGTAGCCGATGGAGTTCTGCACCAGAGCCGATTCGGCGTTTACCAGAGACTGCTGGGCTTGCAGCACGAAGTAGATTTGGCTGGTGCCAAGCTCGTATTTCTTTTGTTCGGCTTCAAGATACTTGCGCGCGAAATCGAGCGCTGTTTGCGCCAGCCTAACACTATCCTTACTCGATTCCACCTGGATAACGGCGTTGATTACGTCCTGCCGCACGGTCTGCTCCACGCCGCGTACTACAAGCGCATCGTGCCTCTTGTTTACCAGCGCGTCCGCCATATCGGCTGCGGCCGCACGGTTGCGGATGGGTAGTCGCAACTGCAATCCGAATTGATAGATCGGGAAGCCGAATCCGAACATCTGGCTGAATGCGTCGCCGAGCCCGCCGGGAGTGACGCTAACGATCTGCGATCCGCCGCCAAAAACATCCTGGCGCTGGAAGAAGTTGCCGCCACGGCCCTGGGCGCTGTACATGCCCAGTAACTGGAGATCCGGCAGCAGGCTGTTCTTCGCGCTCTTGATTTGCAGATCGTCAACGTCCAGCGCCTGATTCGCCGCTTTGAGATCGGGCCGGCTCAGTAGCGCCTTTTCCACCGCGGCCTCGGCATCGATCGCACGCGCGTCGGTGGGAACATCGGTTGTTTCCGTGAGTGTAATGGGCATGGCGCGGTACGCCGGATCGAGGTCCGCGCCGATCTGTTTGCGAAGCGCTACTTCACGTTGTTGAAGGAAGTACCGCGCTTGCGAAACACCGATCTGCGCCGTGGCGTAATTTTGTTGCGGCTGATAAATATCGAGCGGCGACATCGCGCCCAGTTCCAGCTCTCGCTTCGCGCGCTTCAGTGCTTCGTTGGCCAGTTCCAGCGCCCGTTCCTGCACGCGCAGATTGTCGCGCGCCTGCACCAGGTCCCAGTAAGCATTTTCGGCGTTCTCGACTAACTGCATGACCGAGTCCCGCAGTGCGTATTCGGTGACGCGCAGGCGGCTACGCGCGGTCATGATCGGCAGACGGTTCACGTACGTGCCGCGATTTCGAATGAGTGGCTGCGCGAAGTTAAACTGCAGCGAAGAATTGATAGCCGGGTTGAAATTCTGAAAGCCGCTATTGGTTGAGCTTTTCAAGCCGGAGAACGTCACGCCATAGTTGGTGCCGCTCGCCAGCGTTTCGTTGTACGTGAACAGCGTCGGCTGGCTTAAGGTCACCAGCGTAGCAGCTCCCTGCAGCGCGTCGCTGGCTGGCGTCTTCGATCGTGTACTGGTGAACAGGCCGGTGGCGAACGGATCGAAGCGCGAGAATGCCCGCGTGATCGCGTTCTGCGCCACATCCACCGTGAGCCGCGACACGGCAATATCCGTGTTATTGCCCATTACCAGTTCCAGATACGACTTGAGCGACAGCTCCAGCTTTTTGCCTTCTTTCTCGTCAACGACGAAATCGGCCAGACGTGCGGGCGGCCGCAGCTCGACCTTCGCCACCGGGCGCGCGAATGTTTCGCGGAAATAAGACGGTTTGGGAAACGAGGAAATCTGCGCGGACGCCGATGCCACGTAAAGAGCCGCGCAGATCAGGATTCGAGACGAAATGTCTTGCATCTTTGTGCGTGGAGCCTCCGCGCCACTGAATTATTCATACCGGATGGCTTCGATGGGATCCAGCCGCGCCGCCTGCACGGCGGGATATATGCCGAACAGCAAGCCGATGAAAACCGAAACGCCGAACGCGATGGCGATCGACGACGTTGTCACCACGGTCGACCATCCCGCCGCAGTGGCAATCAGCCTTGAAAGCGTGAAACCGAATCCGATTCCGATCAGACCGCCTACTATCGAAATCAGGACCGCTTCCATCAGGAACTGCCGGATAATATCGCTCTGGCGCGCACCAATGGCACGGCGAATTCCGATTTCGCGGGTGCGCTCCAGCACCGTGGCCAGCATGATGTTCATGATGCCGATGCCGCCCACCAGCAGCGAAATGCCGGCGATACAGATCATGACGATGCTGAAGATGAACTGGGTGCGGCGGCGCTCTTCGAGCAGGCCGGCCGGAACCACCACGGTGAAGTCGCCGGCGTCTTTGTGGGTGGCGTTCAGAATCGCGCGCACCACGTTGGCCGTCTCGACCGAATCTGTCCCCGACACCACCTTCATATAGATGCCGTCGATCTCGTCTTTCAGCCAGCTGGTGTTGTCCTCGAACCGCCGCATGACGGTATTCAACGGCGCCACCACAAGGTTATTCCGGTTGAGCGCCTGTACGCCTTCGACATCGGTGTCGGTACTAGCCTGCGGCGTCAACACGCCGATCACTTGCAGCCATACATCGTTGACCTTTACGTATTTTCCGATGGCATCGTCATAGCCCAGCAGGTTCAGCTTGGCCGATTCACCCAGCACGCAAACCGGCTCAGAGCGCATATTTTCTTCATCTGAAAAGAAGCGCCCCGCGATCAGCTTCAGGCTGTTGATCTCGACAAAATTCGGCAGCACGCCGATCAACTGCGGCGGCTCCTGCGCGGTCTTGGGCAGCACGCGCTGCGGCTTGAAGCGCTTGCGCGGCGTGATGGCTTCCAGGCCCTGCACGTTCTCGGAGATGGCGCGAAAATCGCGGAACGTAAGCCCGGGAGATGTTGCTCGGATCTGCTGCAGCTCGTTGCGGTCTACGGCCTCGTGCGCCTCG
>DATLVQ010000349.1:0-13783 GCA_035577325.1 Bryobacteraceae bacterium
CATTGCTCACGACCAGGGAGGATAGTGCTCTCCCGTGGAATCAATGTCCTGGATGTTTTTTATGGTCTACAACTGGCCGGTTTTCAGGTGTCCATCACTGGCCGGTTTTGGGCGTCCACCGAGGCTTTAGTTCAATTCCGCTCTTGAGTAGTGGATCCGTGATCGGGGTTACCCCAATGCCCGCCACGACCATATCGCAAGCCAGAACCTCGCCATTTTGCAGCACGGCCGATTTCGTCGCACCTGCGTCCTTCAGTTCCACTACCTTGGTGTTTTTGGCAAACCGTACGCCTCGCTCCGCATAGTACGCGATGGCCGGCTGAGACAGACGCGTTTGCATATTTCTCGAAGAACTTGGACATAGTTGCACTGAAGAAGCGCTTCCAGATGCGGTCTTCGGGCAACACCATTGTCGTCTCAATCCCCTTTTGCGCGAGCACCGAGGTCACTTCCATCGCAATGAACCCGCCTCCAATGACGACTGCGCGCTTCGCGCTTCCGGCCTTTTCACGAATACGTTTCGAGTCTTCAAGAGTGCGCAAATAGTAGACACCGGCCAGATCGGCCCCGGGAACGGCCAGTCTCCTGACTTGTGCGCCTGTCGCCACGACGAGCTTTCCGAATCCGATTTCTTCGCCAGAGCGCAGATGAATTGTTTTCCGGCTCGGATCCACACAATCCGCAACGCAGTTAAGTTGGACTTCGATCCCATGTTTGCGATAGAAGTCGTCGGCACTAATGAAGATGCTCGCTTCGGGGTCCTTCCCGGCGAGAAAACCCTTTGAGAGAGGCGGCCGCTCGTAAGGGATCGAACTATCGGCCGACAGAATGTGCAGTTCGCCTGGTTTGAGACCACTCTCCACCAGTTGTTTGGCCGCGTACCCAGCTACCATACCCCCGCCGAGAATCAAGTATTTAGAAGTTTTCATTGAGCGATCACCTCTCCTTCTCTGGTTCCAGCACTGACGGTCTCCATGAAGCATCGTGCCACACGTCGCATATCGAAGGCTTCCACATCACACCTGCCTTGGTCGGCGAGCGAAGTTCGTAGTTGCGAATCCCCATAGAGTTTCTCGAGTGCGTCTGCAAGTGCATCGCCGTCTTCGGGTTCCACTAGCAGGCCGTGACGAACCACCTCCGGCACCGCGGCTGCATACGTCGCCACAATCGGCTTGCCTGCCGCCATAGCTTCGAGGAAGACAATACCAAATCCTTCCTGAACGCTAGGCAGACAAAACACGTCGGCGCCATTGTACTCGGCGGCGAGTTGGCTTGCCGTAACATCACCAAGCCAGCGCACTGTGTCCTCGAGATGTAACTCTCTCCACAGGAGCCGCAAGCGGATGGCCTCGGGTCCTCCGCCGACGATGCGCACTTCCAATTCCGGAACTCGCAGTCGGAGGACGGCCGCGGCGTGCAGCAGCACACGAATGCGCTTCCGGGAATAGAGCCTGCACACGCACAGCACGATGAAGCGCTGTTTCGACGAAGTACACGCGGGGTTCTCGCGCAGGAGGTCCCTCCATCTGTCCAGATCTATCAACTCTGGAATAACCAGCGCATTGCGAACATGGTAGAGTTCGTCGAGCCGCTCTGCACAGTAGCGGCTGGGTGTGATGACCAAGTCCGCTCTTTGCGTATGCATCTTTTCGAGATGTGCTTGGTAGGCCAAACTGACCCGTGTTGGGCCCGTCTCGTAAGGCAACACGTCTGCGATGACGCCTTTGATTGACGCGACATGACGGGATGTATGACGGCCGGCGATCGAATATCCGTCCGCGTCGAAACCGACGATCGTGTCGCAGCTCGAGAATTCTCGATAGCGGAGCATATGGTTAAAGACAGTCCTCTTGGCAGCGTAGACAGGAAAGCGGAATCCTGGCGTTACGAAATTCACTTCACCGCCCAAGGTACGAATTCCCTTCGCGAGCGTGTCGATGCCCATAAAGCAGCCGCTGCCTTTCCAGACGTTAAGAGGAATGGCGGTGATGAATTGAAAGGGCATTTATTTCAAGGCTTAAGAAACAGGTATATCGGCAGCCTCCGGTAGGTATAGATTGCAATAAATTAGGCCTTGCTTCCATGGCTGTACAACTGTCTTCAAGTCACACGGGACCCAGTGGTGGCTGCACACAATAATTGAAGAGTCTGTAAAACATGTTCTATGCTTGGCGATTCCACGATTAACCGGGTTGGGCAAAATTTCAGCCTCCATATGTTCACTCTAGTGGAAAAGCTGTCATTGTGCCGTCAACAGTAACCAGGGCGGAGTCAAGAACGCGTCAAGAAGACGGCGACGGGATAACGAGCTCAAGCAGTCTTCGGGCAACTTCGACTGGTGGGCTTCTCTCGGAAGCCTCGCACCGAAACAGTTCGCGGTCCTCGCACCTGAGAGGCGATTTCTCATAACGAATTCGGTTGCCTAATGGCCGTCCGCTTTCTGGTGTATCCCGTTTGGGTACTTCAGCCCGTCGCAGCTTCCATTGATATCGATGAGAAGGGAGTCTCTGCTCGTCCAGAAGAACCAGTAACTCCTCTTCTGCATGAACCTAATACCGAAGCACTTCTTCAATTGTCCGGCGAACATCGTCAACGGCTGGCAGCACCATCTGCTCGAGATTCGGTGCTGCTGGCACAAACGAATCCATGGCAGCTACGCGAGTGACCGGTGCATCCAGTGAGTCGAAGCAATGCTGGGCAATCCGAGCAGCTATTTCCGCCCCGAAGCCCATTAACAGGCTATCCTCGTGCGCAACCACGACTCGACTCGTCTTGCGAACGCTATTGTAGATGATCCCTTCGTCGAGCGGAACGATAGATCGCAGATCAACCACCTCGATCGAGTGTCCTTGAGATTCCAACTGTCGGGCAGCTTCCAGCGCAGTATAGACTGTGCTGCCCCAGGTCACGACACTGATGTCCGCACCCTCTCTGCGGATGCGCCCGCGGCCGAAAGGCACCACGTATTCGCGGCCCGGTTCCCGGCTTTTCGCCTGCGGCCGACAATAGAGCCCCTTGTGTTCCAGGAATAGCACTGGATCATTCGCTCGGGTAGCCGCCTTTATCAGCCCCTTTGCATCTTCAGCACAGCTGGGGAAGACCACGTATCAGCCCGGAATGTGAGCGAAAAACGCTTCGATACATGCGGAGTGCCATGGGCCGCCCTTGATATAGCCTCCTACCGCTACCCGAACCACGACCGGAAAATTCCAGACACCGTAGCTTCGCCATCGGACGGTTGCGATCTCATTACGCATCTGCATAAACGCCGGCCAGATGTAATCACCGAACTGAATCTCGACGATCGGTTTGTAACCGGCTATAGCCATACCGCCAGCTACCCCTACAATGCTCGCTTCGGCAAGAGGCGAATTGGAAACGCGGTCTGAGAACGCAGCCGTAAGACCGCGCGTCACCCCGAAGACCCACCCTTGGGGTCGGCGATATCTTCACCCCACATCAGGATCTTTGGATTCAGCTCCATCTCCTCACGCAATCCATGGTTGATTGCGTCAATCATCGTGATCTCCTGATCCGAGAAGTAGTTTGGGGGTGTTGGAGATGCCACGGAGACTCCGACCTGCGCGAAAATGTGAGCGAGCAGATTGGATCCGCCCGGCGCTGGCTGTGCATCAGCCTCAGCGGCGGCCTCATCGACCTCGGCTTTGATCCGCGCACGCATCTCCTCAACTCGTGCCGCATCCAATAAGCCTTCTTCAAGCAGGTAATCCTCGGCCCGACGAATGGGCTCTTCCACGAAAATAGCGGCCAATTCCTCTGGTTGGCGATACTTCTTTTGGTCGTCCGATGAAGAGTGCGGATCGAGACGGACTACATGCGCTTCAACTAGCGCTGGACCGCCGCCCTGTCGTATCCGGCTAATCACTGGAGGCAGGATGTGATAGAGCGACTGAAACAGAGTACCGTCCAGTTTGAAACTTGGCATGTTGAAGCCGTAGGCGATGCGATGGATTTCCGAAGCAGTCTGCGTGGCCTGCGGGACGCTGATGGCGTATCCATTGTTCTGGATCACGAACAACATAGGAAGCTTCTCCCGCGCCGCCCAGTTTAATGCCTCAAAGAACTCCCCTTCACTGGTTGCCCCTTCGCCGGAAGAAACATAAACGATCTGATCGCTGGCCTCCATCTTGATGGCTCTGGCCATGCCGACTGCAGGCAAGTACTGGGTCCCGGTGCAGGCGGTTTGGGAAACCAACCGAAGGTCACGCGACGAAAATTGTTCCGGCATGTTGCGACCGTTTGAATTTGGATCGCCGTCGCGGCTCAACATAGCGAGAAAAATGTCTTTGAGCGGCATCCCGAGCCCGAGGGTGAGGGCTTTCGACCGGTAATACGTAAAGAACCAGTCATGTCGAGGTTTGAGGAGAAGTGCCATGCCAACTTGCAAGGCTTCATGTCCGCGGCTAGACGCATGAAACGAGCACTTGCCTTGCCGGACGAAACTCTTCATGCGTTCTTCAACGTAGAAGGTGGCTAGCATTCTCGTGTAGAGTTCAAGAGTCCACTCTTGCAGTGCATCAACGCCTACAACTGCTGGAGTCACGTTTCCTCTCTGACCTTTGGTTGTTTTTCAACGAAAGTGGGCGGATGGTTTACAGCATGGTCCGCGAAACGAAAGTGAGATGGGGCATTTTTGTGTGGCCAGTAGGGCAGAACAACAAACGCGAACCGCCCATCGGCCTTCGCATCGTGCCGCCAATTTGCCAAAAGAGCAAGTCATTTGCCTATGCGCAAATTGTTTTTCACACTGAACGCCCTGTGAACGCCTTTGGCGGGGATCTCGGCCATATTCTTATCGCCCTCGTTTGCTACGCTCGAAGAATGGCGGATTGTCCACTGCTGTCGTTGTACCCAGAATGGTCGTCGTGTTCAGCTAGCCTCGCGATTGCTACAATCCGCCCAGTCATCCTGGCATCTCCCGCGGGTCTGTCCGAAACTGCTTCACAGAGTCACTGTAAAGGAATCGTCGTCAAAATGGCGTCAATAAGTTGAGAGCGTAAGAAGGTAGGCGTTCGCAGTCGTTGTGCACACTACGCAATGTAAAAGAGCAGACCACAAACAAACATCGTGGTTGCTAATCCATAAGAAAGTTACCGTCAAAAAGCAGAACGCCTCGAAAGATGTGACGTTACCTTGACGTCTGTGGCCTGTCTTTTGACGAGGTTTTGCCTTTTCTCCCTCTACACTTGGCTTTAGGGGAGTCGCGGAGAACAGAACAAGAAAAGGAGAAGTAACATGGAACCACCTCGGTCGGACAGTATACACGCACAAATTGCGATACGAGCTTATCAGCGTTGGGAAAATAGAGGGCGTCCTATCGGTTCCCCTGAGGAGGACTGGGTTAATGCAGAAGAGGATTTGGGGGTTCTTCTGGACGAGCAGAGATTTCCCTTCTCATCGATATCAATGGAAGCTAGAACGGGCTGAAGTACCCAAACGGGATACACCAGAAAGCGGACGGCCATTTCGCAACCCAGGCTCGTGATGAGAGAACGGTATGATTCTAGTTGTGTTAATGAATGGGCCAATCTCAGTCCTCGTTCACTGGGTTGATCGAGGGCGCAGCATTCCACATGGGGTAGGGCAATCCGGCGAGCCGATTGATCACCAAAGCCTGAGCAACAAGCAGGAACACGGCCACCTCGATGATGAGCAGTTCACGGGGCTTCGAAATAATCCCGAGAGAAACGATCAGTGTAGTGGCACCCGCCGGGGGATGGCTAATATCGAGAAAAACCATGAATGCCCCGGTAACTGAAAGCGAAAGAGCCGCCGCGAGGATTCTTGGCCAGAAGATACCTTCGTGAACCCCGAACGGTAGAGCTCCAGCGCCCGTGACAACAAACGCTGCATAACCGCAGATGAGCCCGATAGCGTGGCCGAAAATCGTGTTTCGCGGGCTGGATGTTTTGGCGAGCGGGGAAAAGAACAGGAGATACGCGGTGGGTCCGAGCGATGGAAACACAAATGGGTTGCGGCTCACAAGCGCCAATACGGCAAGCACCCCGATGGTGATGAAGCCATTCACAAACACGTAGAGTGACCGCACGAGTCGCGGTGAAAAGTGATGCAGCAGCCAATCCAGCCGTAACTTTCGGAGCAAAGAGAGAATGTGGTCCGTGCCAGGACGCTCCTGACCGAACCAATCGGGCCGTCGCATCAGATGTTGGGCAGCAGGTCGAAATACTCATCGTCTTCGTTCTTGCCACCTTCTCCTTTGCCAAGCACCTTTTCCGACTCGATGAACTCGATACGCTCGATCCATTTGACCATCTTGTAGCCAAGCTGGTTCTCCACTCGCAGCCGCAGGGGCGCTCCAAATACCTGTGGAAGCTGTCGCCCGTTCATCTGGGAGGCCAACAGGCATTGCGGCTTCAGCAGATTCTCATAGCTTTGCGTGTCGTAATAGGGGCCGCCGTAAAGAGCCTCGCCAAAAGAGAAAAAGGCAACGACTCTCGCTTCCGGTTTTGGCCGCACCAACTCGATCAGCGTTTTCATGGGAATGCCGCCCCACTTCGCGATGCCGCTCCATCCCTGGATGCAATGATGCATCGTGATGTGTTCGGTCTCACCCAACTTCTCCAGGTCGGCTAGAGAAAGCTCAACCGGCTTTTCGACAAGGCCTCCCACCTTGAGCCGGAACTTTTCGAAGCCGGTTTCCGCCAGGCGCTTCCAATCGTCCCGAATCGGCATTTTCCCGTTGGGCCAGAAGTAGGGCGAGATTTCCTCCTCGGCATACTTCTGCTGCGGAGTCAGGCGATTTAACGTAAGAAGCTGCATCGGATAAGTCACGGACTTGAGCGCATGCTGCAATCCGCGCGGGTGGTTCCATGAGATGTAGTGTGCCACGATCCACGAGAGGACAACTACGCCGATGCCCACAAACCCCAGATACATGCCCAGATGCCCCTGATCATCCGTACCGAGCACAATATGGTTCATATTCCGTGCAAATCCCGTGGCCGCTATCAAAGTGACATGTACGATGATGAATGCAAAGAAGCTGAGCATGGTCAGGAAGTGGATCGATCTGGCTGATTGCCTCCCACCAAAGATGCGCGCGTACCAGGGGAAGCGATTCACCATAGCGGGAGACATAGCGATTCCTGTGAGAATCGCTAAAGGACCGAAGACAAAGACGACGGTGAAATAGGCAATCTGCTGCAATGCGTTGTAGCCATAAAACCCGTTCGGTTCTACAGGCAGGTGAAACGTCGCGTAGTGCACCCACGTGTTCCATGCCTGTAAAAGGACGAGCGGCGAAGTCGGCACGATACGCCGCCACTGCTCGGTCTCGAAGAGCATGATGACGAAGAGAATGCCGGTGATGATGAAGCCGTGAACGTCGATGAAGTGCCAAACCCGCGCAATACCAATTGTGTGTCGGTAGCCCGGCGTCCCGACTAACGGTGAAATATAACGGGCGTCGTCTTTCGCGGTCCAGATGCGATCGCTTGGGACTTTTAGCGGTGTAAGCCGGATCCATTCGCTCCCCGGCGTGCAGCCGTCGTTGAAATACAGACGAGGATGATCCATCAGGATGGACAGACCACTGCGAATCAGCATCATCACAAAAAGGAAATTGAAGAAGTGGCAGTAACGCACCCAGACCGGAAACCCGTGCGGCCCTGCGAAGTTGTCGGGATATATCTGAGGAACGGCTGGAATATGAGGCAGGCCGGCCACGGCGACTTCGATCCAAGACGCCGCGATTACAGAGAGGATCGTGATACCGATTCCGATCAGGATGGAAGGTCGAATCCAGATACGAAATCGGCGATCAGGCGGATAGTGGACGGCTCTGTGTGCCGTATCGAACGAGATCATATTGCCTCCGCGAGCTGCCCGGTCAAACTTTAATTGCGTCTTCCGGCCAAGCGATATTCAGCAGAAATGCGCTATCCTCCAGAGGTTCCACATCGTGCGGAAGCGCGCGTTCCAACGCCAGCATGTTTCCGGCAGGCAGATCAATCGCCTTCTCCTGCACCTGCATTCGGATATGGCCCGCGAAAGCCTGGACAGAAATTCGACCGGCAGCTTTATGTTCGTGGATGCGCGCATTCGATTTCAAGACTGTTAGTACCACGCGAAAATCAGGATGCTTCACCAGTGTTTTTGAATTCCGTCCACCCTGCCACGCATTTTCGCTACGCAATCGTGCGATCTCAGCATTTAGGTCAAACGAAAGGATTGGACTTTCTAGTGGTCCCGGCGAACGAATGGCGGCAGAACCGGTCGATTGTTTCGGACTATCGCTCATGACTTATTTTTCCTTCAAATGGGATATCCCTTTCACTCAGGTACATACAATATCTTGTAGTCGCAATACGGGCGGTGCTCAGTGCAGGACGTCCGGGAGAGCCGGATGCCAGCGTCTGCCGGCCTCCTGGCTGAATCCTGATATCCTTCCCCAAAGGAATTTGCCGCAAACCGCTAAGGAGCCAGTCAAACGCCCCCAAAAGCCAGCGTGGGCCGCTTGGCACCAGTGACCTGTCGGCTTGTAACTGGCAGCAACCACAATACATTGGGCTCACCTGAGTGATGTGGATATCCCATTTTCCTTCAAAATAACCGTATGAACGTACCTAGTTTATCCCCACGACCAAGGGCTGTTTCTGCAAGTAACTCGGCTCTGGAGTGAACGTACCAAAAGTATTCATGGCGAAGGCCGTGATCCCCACCAATTCGAGCAGAGCCGAGACCCGCAATACGGACCACGCCCAATTGGCATATCCCTGATATGCGAGACCCCTCGCTCGAAACGCGAATAGTACATCCAATAGTGAGGAGCATGAGTCCAACATTTGCAGCCCAGCGTACTGCCACTCCGATTGTCCACATTGCCCAGCGTGCCCACGCCGCACCGAAGATTCCTGCAAACGACGATCCGGTCATGCCGAGAATAAATCCGCCAACAAGCCGCATGGAATAGCGTGAGACCGCAGGCGCCAACAATGTTGGGATAACAACACTAGGCCGGAAAAGCCCCATCGTCCCATTCATCGGTCTGTGAGCGGACCCATGGGAATGCGCGCCAAGAGACCGAGAAACACGGGGTGGCCACTAGAGACGCGGTCTGGCTGGCGCTGAGACCATAGAGCTCGCGGAAGCACGACGCAAAGGCGCTGATCAGGCCCCACGCCGCAAAACACATCGCAACCGATATGGTGCCGAGCGCGAGCTGGCGATTGGCCGTGTGTCTGCACTCGTCAGCCTATCATAACCGCCGGTCGCAGGTGAGCCGGAGGTTGGAGCAACGTCAGAGCCATGTTCGCGGCGAACAAGCTAACAGCCAAGAGTTCGATCACAGCGGACCACGGCAAGAGATGCCAGCCGATCTGAACGTTCGCCTCATACGCCGGGATCTCAGCGGCGACGCGCAGAACGCATCCAATATTGAGGGCGGCCAGCGAAGCCAGCATCAGACGAGGACTGTATAGGACGCGCGCACCGCAGAACGCCGGCAGAATCCTCTGGCCGATCGCGAAGACCATAGTCGAAAGGAACCCCACGGTGAGGGCGTGCCGCGACGCGCCCCAGATGCCGCCATTCACATCGCTCCAGGAGGCGCGTACGGACAAAGCCGCCGCGACCAGCAGCCACACGTATGCCAGGCGCACAAAGAGCGGAAAGCTCGGATGCACACCAGTCGTCTTGGCGGGACGAGAAGAAGGTTCGGCAATGTGCAGGGCGAACACAACGGCCAGAGCTGCAAACGGGAGCAGAGCTGCGAACCACGTGAGTGAGCCGGCGAACTCCGTGAGAATCGCCGTCCAGGTAAGGGCAAGAGCAAGAAAGAGGAATCGCGGCCGTGGTTGTTCGAGTCCCAAGAACACGGGCAGCCACCGCGCGTTGAATCCCCATACGGCAGGAACCAGGAAGCCCCATGTCGCCAACGTCACCAGACGTTGGTCAGACACATGCGCGAGTGCGGGTCCCGTGTTGCTGATGGAAACCTGGGTAGTCGCAGCGAAGTTCACGACCAGAGTCACCAGAAAACCCAGGGTCGAGGCCATCACGAGCCACATCCACGGTTCGCGTTTGCGCGGAACCGAGGCATCGGCGGACGCCGGCGCCGCCGCACGATGACGGGAGACTGTCCGGAAAAACATTAGAAATGCTGCCAGTTCCAATAGGGCAGAAAGGGGAAGCAGAACTCTCCACTGCCATCCCAAGATTCCCGCAACCCAGCGCAACGTGATTCCCGCCGTCCATAAACCGTAGCAATACCAGCCACGCGGGATGGCGAAGGCCTGCATATTACCCATTTTGGTCAACGAATAGAACCCGATGCCCAGGATGAACGTCCCAATCCAGCCGAAGATCTGCGCGTGCCCGTGGGCTTGCAGAAAGGCTGGAGAGAGACTATCGAGCGCATGGCGGTTACCGATCGAGATCAGGTTCCAGACACCAAGAAACGTACCCGGCAACATTAGGAAGATAAGGCCAGTAAGGATGTACGCAATTAACATGCGCTGCAACTTCATTTCACGCTTGACCAAAGCGTCCTGGCCGGCGACGATTCTAATGGTGCTCACATGCGGCCTCTGAGACCCGCTGTTCCATATGAAGAGCTTGTGGAAAAAGAATGTTGTTTTCCAGGTGTACGTGGTGATGCAGGTCGCGTTCGAATTCCTCTAATCCGTGATAAAGAGCCCGATAAGTGGGGCATGCGGAGTCAGGCACGCGATACCCCAAAGACAGCACGCGCATCTCAACCAGTAACTCCCCGGCATCGTCGTGATCTGCGAGCATGCGACTGATTGGCATCTCGACCGAACCGAAGATCGCCGGCGGTGGGGCCGCTCCGTGGGCAACGGCTGATGCCATCTGTTCTAAGTAGGGGAACAGGATGTTTTCTTCCTTGAGCATATGAGCGGAGAGTTCCTGCGTCAGCGCGCTGAACAAGTCGCGAATCGAGGCCAGCTCCGGGTGCTCTTGCCCGTGACGGCTCACAACTTTTTCGAGCATGATTACCAGGCGCGGGCTTTCGCTACGAACATAGTTGTGGTGGCGGCCGACAATGTGGCCGATTAACTTTCCGGTGCTGGCCCCGGCCCAGTCCGCGACGTCCGCGGGATCGCTTTCCTCCAGCGCCGCCAGCAGATCCAGCGCGCGTTTCACAGGCACGCCCGCGCGTTCACATGCGTCGTTCAGAGTTCGTTTACCGCCGCAGCAATAATCGATTCCCAGCGATTCGAAAACCCTCACGGTGATGGGATGCTTGATTGCGATCTCGCGTACAGTCTGGTTCAGATCCGGTTTCATTAGGGTTTGCCTCCCTACTCAGAATAAGCGGGCGTTCGTGAAGAATCTAGTGACCAAAGTCACCGGTTGGCTAGATCACGGAATAAAGTTCTGCCTCCAAACTGTCCAGGTTGAGAATCGTGACCTCATGCGTGTTGATTTCGATAAATTCCTGTGCCTGAAGCCTTGCCAGGTTGCGGGAGACCAACTCTCGGACCGTGCCAATCTGCGCCGCTAGCTCCTGATGGCTCACATGGAGCGTGAAACTACATCCGCTCTCACTCTTAGCCTCGCGCAAAATCCAGGAGATCAGGCGATGGCGGACCGTCGTGAACGATAGCTCCTCGATAATCCCCACCAGCCGGCGAAGTCTGGCGCCCGCTACTTCCAGCACCTTTAGTGCGATTTCCGGGTACTCCATGCACAGCACCCGAAAATCCTTTCGTGCGATGAATAGAAGCTCGGAAGGCTCGACGGCCGTGACCGAGGCCGGATACCGTCCTCCGTCGAAAACAGGGAGTTCGGCGATGGAACTGCCTGAACCTTCGAACGCCAGAACCTGCTCGCGCCCGGCGGGTGAAGTCGTGAAGATGCGAACTCGTCCCTTAGAGACGATATAGAGGCCCTCACATGACGTACCCTCGGAGAAGAGCAACTCGCCGGATGCATACGAGCGGATGAGAGTGCGCATAGCAAGTGACTGCAGTTCCGCATCGCTAAGTGCGACGAATAGGGCGGTCTTTTTCAGTATGTCTGCGATGGATGGAGTACTGCTTGTCATGGAGAAATCTAGACCTGGTGGCCGTTCGTTGCAATGAGCATAAGCCGTGGGGCTAGTGTCATGTCCCGGAAATAACTGAACAAAGTCGAGAGATCTTTTGCAAGATGGAATCGGCAGTCGCGGTCCAGACGAAGGGTCGATGGGAGCGATTATAGTGCTGGACAAAGGAGTCGATCTTTTCGATCAAATCCTTGACGCTGCTGAAGGAGCCGCGGCGAATGGCCCGCTGAGTAATCAGGCCAAACCAGCGCTCCACCTGATTCAGCCATGAAGAGTACGTTGGCGTGTAGTGGACGTGATAGCGAGGCCGCTGTGCCAGCCAGGTGCGCACCTTACGATGTTTGTGCGTGGAGTAGTTGTCTACAATCAGGTGCACGTCGAGTTGTTCCGGAATACAGGCGTCCAGCTGGCGCAGAAACGAGAGAAATTCCTGATGCCGGTGGCGCGGCTTGCACTCGGTGAAGACCGCACCGGTGGCGATGTCCAGCGCTGCGAATAAAGTAGTCGTGCCGTGACGAACATAGTCGTGCGTCACGCCTTCGACATAGCCCAGTCCCATGGGCAAGACCGGCTGCGTGCGATTCAGGGCTTGGATCTGGCTCTTTTCATCGACGCACAGCACCAGCGCATGGTCCGGCGGATTTAGGTATAAACCGACGATGTCCCGCACCTTCTCGACAAAGAATGGATCGGTGGAAAGCTTGAAACTGCGAGTGCGATGGGGCTGCAGCGCGAAGACCTGAAATAGCCGGTGCACGGTAGATTTGGAAATGCCGCTGGCGCGGGCCGCTTCCCGTACGCTCCAGTGCGTGCCGGCGGGGGGCTTGCGCGACAGCGTGCGCTTCAGCAGAGCGGCAACCTGCTCATCCTCGATGGTGCGCGGGCGTCCGGGGCGCAACTCGTCATAGAGTCCGGCCAGCCGATCTCGCAGAAACCGTTGGCGCCATTTGCCGACCGTGGCTTTGGTCCAGTGAAGCCTCGCGGCGATCTGCGAGTTGCTCTCGCCCTCGGCAGACCACAACACCAGCTTGGCGCGGGCGACCAAGGCATGCGGAAGAGTGCGGGAGCGAGCCAGGCTTCTCAGCTGAATGCGCTCGTCGTCGGTGAGCGTAAGGGGA
Source organism: Bryobacteraceae bacterium (assembly GCA_035577325.1). GTDB lineage: Bacteria > Acidobacteriota > Terriglobia > Bryobacterales > Bryobacteraceae > QHXW01. The sequence goes on from DATLVQ010000349.1 coordinate 13,168, forward strand.
GTTTTGGGGCGCCCGGTGGCCATTCCTGAGCGTAATCCAAAACATCCTATTATGCAAGGTATTTATGGGACACTACACTAGAAGGTGTTTGAAAAAGAGAACATCCACTTTTCGCCGTAACCGTCGGCACACGGCAAAGCCACCGCGCCTCTGGAACAATTCAAACGCGCGTGTCTGGACGCTGTTCAAAAGGTCGGTGGTCTCCTGCAGCAGTGGTTGCAATTGGTTTGCGCCCTGAATGTTCTGTACGTTTACTGCGGCCATTTCCATCTCCTTTTCAAGCTTTGGGGCAATTCGCTACTTCTTCGGATTCGGCCGATGCCTCTACATGCTCCACGCTATCGGAAAAGCCGTCAACGCACGGTCAAAAGTGTTCATGTCGGGGTCAAGAACGCGTCAAGAAGACTACGAGGAGATGTTTCGGCGCGCTTTTTTGACGATCCTATCGTCAGCTAACGGGATGATCCGCCGCGGAAACGTTGCCGGGGAGGCGCTCCCTCGATGTGACGAAGCGAAGTACTCCCCGCATCTGCTTCCTGAATCGGCGCGAAGGATCCTTCATCCTTTTTTCCCACAGCGCGAATCCGGTTCAGTGCCTGCCAGGACGCCGTTTAAA
>DATLVQ010000350.1:0-2077 GCA_035577325.1 Bryobacteraceae bacterium
CGGCGCGCGCGCCTTATGGGTTTGCTTGGAGTTGCGACGTACTGCGCGCCTGCGAACTGCGCGCGGGAGGGAACCCCACACCTCCCGCCGCCGCAATGACTACGCTCACGTGCCCCTGCACTGCCCGTCGGTCCGGAGCAGCAGCCCGGATAAGAGAGGAGAGGCACAAGTGGTGTACCGCCTGCTCATCGAAAAGAGTCGACGAGCAGGCGGTTCATCACTTTTGTTCTTCTGTTTTTTTCCGTTGGCCCCCAAGCGCAGTGAACGTAGTCCCCAGGAAGGCGGGAGCGGTGGGGTTCCCTGCCGCGCGCAGTTCGCAGGCGCGCAGTACGTCCTCGCTCCAAGCAAACCCATAAGGCGCGCGCGCCGTCCGGTGTTTGAGCCTCATGATTGATCGCATCTTTCTGCGATGGCGGCTTCGTAACCCAGTTGCATGCAGAGGAGCTTGTCGTAGCCGCGACCGATGACGGCCCAGCCTGGTCGTCCGTTGCGTTTGAGGTGGCCTCCAACGGCGGCAATTCCGAGGAAAATCTCAGCGGCAGCCGGCGCCTCGGAAAGGTTAGGTCGCTTGCGTTGGCGAAGCATGAAGCGAAGGCACTCGAGCAGCGAATCCGACAGGATCAGCGGCAGCGGTTTCGCTGGATCTTCACGGGCCAGCGTACGCAGATACAGCAGGCGCCAGGCGATCGGAGCGAAGATGGCCAAGGCGTTGACCAGTGCGTGCGTCGTCTCGAGCTGCCGTTGCTCGATCGCGCAGCCGGTCTTGAGGGCCTTGAAGTATTCCTCGATCAACCAGCGGCACCGATAGGCGTCCACGACGGCCAGCACCTGCTCCGGTGTATCGACGGGCTCCGTCGTCCAAAGACGCCATTCGACGGGGGATTCACCCGGTGGCGGGTTGACCTCGAATACCCGGACCACATTGACGGTGAGGTGTTTCGTCTGACACAGCGTTGCCCAGTCGTCCGGCCGGGCTATTGTCACCGTTTCGCTGCTCACCTCCAGGCGAGCCGCTCGCGCAGTTCTCGGCGGATAGTGCTTCCGATACGAGGGCATCGGGCTTTTTCCCCGCGCAGAAATCGGCACCTCGCGCTCGGCGACGGTGCGGGCTCGGACCAGAGCTTCTCCCACGGTTGAGATGTCTCCCTCGGTTAGCTTCCGCGTCGATTGCGCCATGCGAATGACGAACCGGTACCCCGCGTTGACCAACTCGGCCATCAGCATGTAACTGTCCGCTTCCCGATCCATGGCGTGAATCGCCCCCGGCAATATCTTCTCGACCTGCACGACTGACCGGCCCCACCGAAGTCCTTCGTTGTCTGGGGCGGTTCGCATCTGCAGGCGAGTCCGCCCCCCTTTCTTCCCGCTGCGCTGGTGTATCGCCATTCCAAGCACGCCCAGCGGACTTCGCGTTTCACGCGACACCGCCAGCGCGAAGTGCCCGTAAAAGCCAAAGCTTTTCCCTAGCCCGACTCGACCTAAATCTCTCCGCCCGGTTTTCCCGAAGTTGAATTCCGTCGTGTCGTGCGCCACCACGACATCTCCTCCCGCTTCTCCCGCCCGCCTTACCGTCTGCCGTGTGTGGGGCGCCAAGATCTCCGACGGACTGACTTTGTCGTTACCCAGAAACCGGTACGTTGCCTCGAGTTGCGAATCGCTCTCGGCCCTATGGGGAAAGCTCGCATCAGGCGATTCGGCCACACGCGACGCCAGCCGAACCAGCCGCCGCTCCAACCTCGTGTCCTTCAGCTCCGCCCCTTCATACTCTCCCTCGATCCCATCGATTTCCCGATTGCTTACCTTCATCTCTCGCTTAGATCATGCCCCGATCCCGACTGCAATACTTGTGTGGGATCCTGAGGTTTGAGCACGGGAGGGAATCCCACCCCTGCCGCCCCCCCGACGGAGCGAATGGTGCCCTCGAATTCAAACGCCGCCGCTACCGCCGCTACCGCCGCTACCGACGGCGCTTTTCCAGCCGATCCAGGATCGCATCGAGCTGCTGGATGGCCGCGCTCTTGGCCCGCGTGGGCAATTCGTGCAGCCGCAGAAAGCGGCGCCAGACCTGGCCGTCGAC
>DATLVQ010000351.1:0-2661 GCA_035577325.1 Bryobacteraceae bacterium
CTCCGGCAGCTGCAGCCGCATCAGCGGCAGAAAAATCCGCTCTACAGCTTTACCCATGTAGTAATCTTCCATCGGCGGCGGCCCCACGATGGTCGTCGCGTACACCGGCTCTTCTCGCTGCGTGATGCAGGTGACGTGGAACACCGGGTACTCATCGGCCAGCGAGTAAAAGCCTGTGTGGTCGCCGAACGGCCCTTCCGTGCGCATCTCGCCCAACTGCACGTAACCTTCGAGCACGATCTCGGCGTTGGCCGGAACCTCCAGGTCGCACGTCTGGCACTTCACCATCTCGACCGGGCTCGCACGCATAAATCCCGCAATCAGCATTTCGTCGAGATCGGGCGGCAGCGGCAGAATAGCCGAGTACATCGTCGCCGGATCGGACCCGATCGCCACCGCCACATCCATGCGGTCTTTTCCGGATTGCGCCAGCGTGCGGCGGTAATGCTCCGCGCCTTGCTTGTGCGTCTGCCAGTGCATGCCCGCGGTGCGGTCGTCGAAAATCTGCATGCGGTAACATCCGCAGTTGCGCTTGCCGGTGTCCGGGTTGCGCGAGAACACCATCGGCAGCGTGATGAAGCGCCCGGCGTCCTCGGGCCAGCATTGCAGCACCGGGTAATCGAAAAGCGAAAAGCCGTCGTGCTTGACCACTTCCTGGCATGCGCCCTTAGCGATGGTCTTCGGAAAAAACGCGCCCATCTCCGCCAGCTTCGGTAGCATTTTCAGTTTTCCGATCAGCCCTTCCGGCATGCGCATCTCGAGGTATTCCGAAATCCGCCGCGCGACATCTTCCACCGATTCCACTTCCAGCGCCAGCTCCATGCGCCGCAGACTCGCATAGCCGTTGATCAGCACCGGAATCTTGTAGCCCTTGGGGCGTTCGAACAGCAGCGCCGGCCCGCCCGACTTCACGGAACGGTCCGCGAACTCGGCGATCTCGAGTACCGTATCCACTTCGATCGAGATCCGTTTCAGCTCATTTTCCTTCTGCAGTTTGCGAATGAAATCGCGCAGATCGTTGTACGCCATCGGATGAGTTCTATTATGATGGCACTTCAGCGTTCACCGCGCGGCGGCCGGGGCAATCTGGCCCTATTAACCGGCATTGGCTTTTAACCGGTTTCGCCGCGCGATCATTCCGGAGAAAACAACGTTCATGCAGAATCGCATCGCTTTCATCACCGGCGCAAGCCGCGGCATCGGGCGCGCCTGCGCGCTGGCGCTCTCAGCGGCGGGCGCGCGGGTCGTACTAGCCGCCCGGCAGCCCGATAGGCTCGAAGAAGTTGCCAGTGAAATTCGCGCCGCTGGCCGCGATGCTTTCGTCGCGCCCATTGATCTTGCCTCCGCCGATTCCATTCGCGCCGCCTTCGCCAAAACCGCCAAGGAATTCGGCCGCGTCGATATCCTCATCAATAACGCCGCCGTCACTAAAGACGGCTTAGCCGTGCGCATGAAGCAGGTCGATTGGGACGCGGTGATCGCGACCAACTTGACCGGCGCGTTTGTGGCGACCCAGCAGGTGCTGCTCGGCATGATGCGCGAGCGCTGGGGCCGCATCATAAACATTACGTCGGTGGTGGCCGAAGCGGGCAACGCCGGCCAGGCTAATTACGTCGCCTCAAAAGCCGGCCTCATCGGTCTCACCAAATCGCTCGCGCAGGAAATGGCCTCCCGCAACGTCACCGTGAACGCCGTCGCGCCCGGCTTCATCGATACGGATATGACGCAAGGCCTCAGCCCCGAGCTCAAGGAAAGAATCCTCGCCGCCATCCCACTCGAGCGCCTCGGCACCCCCGACGACGTCGCCGCCGCCGTCCGCTTCCTCGCCAGCGACGAAGCCGCTTACATCACCGGCCATGTGCTGAACGTGAACGGCGGAATGTACATGTAGGTCAGGCGCCGCTTGCGTATGTACTATAATGTAGTTGCGTTGTGGTAACTACAGTCAATGCGATTCGAGTGGGATGAGGCCAAGAACCGGCGTAATCTCGCAAAGAATCGTATCAGCTTTGAGACCGCGAAACTGGTTTTTGAAGATCCTCATGCCCTCAGCATTCAGGACCGCGCTGTGGAGAACGAGGAGCGATGGCAACCCTTGGGATGATCGGCGGCGTGGTAGTCGTGCTGGTCGCCCATGCCTATCGCGAAGAGTACGGCGAGGAGGTCATTCGCTTGATCTCGGCCCGAAAAGCCACCCCGTTGGAGAGAAGAGCGTATGAAGAAAATGACGAAAGCTCGGGCTAAGGAGATTCGCTCCCTGCGGCGAACGAAGAATCAGGAGATCGACCTCACCGATATTCCACAGTCTGCAAATTGGGACAGAGCGGTTGTCGGCAAGTTCTACCGGCCCATCAAGAAATCACTGACCATCAGAATCGACGCCGACGTTCTCGCCTGGCTCAAGAGGCAGGGCAAGGGCTATCAGACGCGCATTAACGGCCTGTTGCGGAACGCGATGCACGGAACGCACCCCCCGCAGCATAGCTAAATCTCCAAGATCACTAGTATGATCAGCGATGAAGTAGCCCCTCGCGCTTCATCCAACTACGACGAGCTCTTGCTTTGCGTCAGAGGGCATCGATCGCAAGGAGTCCTCGCGCCGATGTTCCAACACCAGTGCGATCGCCTCCTTAAGATTCGCCAGACACTCTTCCCTTGTCC
>DATLVQ010000352.1:0-3752 GCA_035577325.1 Bryobacteraceae bacterium
CCTTGCGTTTCGCAGAAGCAAGCGCTAGCATGAATTGTGGCGAAAAAGAATGCAGCAGCGGTAACGCTCGGTAAACTGCGCAATAAGGCGCTCAGTGACGAGCGACGGCGCGAGATTGCCAGCATGGGCGGCAAGGCGCGGCAGAAGCAGCGGCAGGAGGCGAAGGGATGAGCGCATTTGGCGATTTCTCTTCTGAGCGCATTACGCTCGCTCTCGGGCTTGACGCTGATGCCGCCGAAAGCGAGGTGCTGGAGGCAATTGGCAGATTGCGTCATAACGACCGATGTGAATGCCATCGCTGCACCAATATGCGCCACGGTAATGAGGCTTGCCTGAAGTGCATCGCTGACGTTCAAGGTGCGACACGGTGGCTAGAAGAAGCGTCTAGTGTAATCATTGCCGCCGAACGCGCCCGCTGTCTGAAGATAGCGAAATCCGCAGGGTGCGGCTGGAAATGCGACTGCGGCCACAACCACGCTGAAGACATCGCGGCGCGAATCGAGGCAGGCGGAGATTGACACCCCGCCGTCAGCGTGACATTCTACACTTGTGCCACTGATTGTTTGCAAAACCTGCGGGACTTCCTTCCATATACGGCCAAGCATCAAGGCGAAGTACTGTTCGGAATCCTGCAAACACGAAGGGCTTAAAAAACTAGATCCAGTAGTTCTGAAGAGAATGATGGAAGAAGGGTCGTCAGCCCGCGAGGTTGCGAATGCCTACGGGGTTAGTCCGTCCTGCGTGACGCGCACCGCTAGTCGCCTCAATATTTCATTTAATGTAGGGCGAAGGAACCAGTACGCTGGCGATCTTCCGACCAATTTTCCACTCGCCTATATGGCAGGATTTGTTGACGGTGAGGGATCGATAAGGTTCTCCAAAAATCGTGGACTCGTGTACCCTACTGTTTTGATAGTAAACACGAATCGACGTATTCTGGATGATTTTCAATGTGTGTTTGGCGGAGACATACACGCGCTATCGCGCAACCATAAGCATACTACCTGGAAAACGGCGTGGTCTTGGCGGATATCGTGGTCCAAGGCGGTTGATTTCTTAGAGTTGATTTACCCGTTCCTGCGGATCAAGAGGGAACAAGTTCACACCGTTTTCGCGTGGGAAGCAATCAGGTTTAGATCTGCGCGTAAGACTGCTGATCGGGAGTCGATTGATCTTTTGGTGGAGCGAATGCACTGGCTAAACAGGCGGGGAGTGCGGGATGAATCTCCAGACCCCATCGACAGGCATATTCCGCCAGAATACCTAGAAGAAGGAGCGTCAAATGCCGTTAATTGAATCACCATCAAAATCTGCCATTGGAACCAATATCAAACGCGAACTCGATAGCGGAAAGAATCTCGCCCAGTCGCGCGCCATCGCCCTTTCGGAAGCTCGCAAGAATGGCGCGAACATCCCCCCGCCCAACCGTCGCCGCTACCAGCCCAACATGGGAATGAAAATGGGGTTCATGAAATGAGCCGCCGCTGGATGCAGAATGCGGACATCTCCAAAGGCGGATTGCACCGCAGCCTCGGCATTCCCGAAGGGCAGAAGATTCCCGCTAAGCGCGTAGAGCAGGCCACGCACAGTGACGATCCTAAGGTGCGCAAGCAGGCGAATCTGGCGGAAACATTCAACCGCTATCGCCCTGACTGATGCCAGCGCCGAAGAAACCGCCGCAGAAGATCGGCGTCATCGTAACGCAGGAAGAACTGCGGCGCGTTGAAGCGAAGACCGGCCAGAAATCCCCCTTCCAGATTTTCCCCAAGCAGGCATATCTCATCACCCGTACTGAACACCTGATCGGTGTCGGCGGCGGAAAGTTCTCCGGAAAGAGTCAAGCGGGAATCTTCTGGATGATCTCCGGAAACAAGCACGCCTACACGTGCCCGCGCCTGCACAAGAAAGGAGACTGCGATTGCGGGTTCCCCGACAACGACAAGGACGGCAAGCCGATTCCCGTCAATCGGTCGTACGTCTACCACCCAAAGTTCCTTGGCTGCGTGCTCCGCGAGAATGCTATCGACCTTCGCGACTGGATTCGTGAAGCGGAGTCGATCTACAAAATCGCTGGCGGCGTCTTCAATGTGGGCGACCGCGAATTCGTGTTTCCATCCGGCGCGAAGATTTTCTGCGGCCACTATCAGGACGAAGATGCCTTCACGAAGTATGCGGGACTCAACATCACGCGGTTCCTCGTGGAAGAGGCTACGCACATTCCAAACGTGCGCCACCGCCTGCGGATGCTGCGATCCATCTGCCGTTCCGTCTACCCGGAGATGCGGGCGCAAGTACTTTGCACGTTCAACCCTGGCGGAGTCTCGCACGCCGACATCTTGGATCTGTTCGTGGAGCCGAAGGATGAGCACGGCGTCATCATCCCACCCGGCACCACGATCACCGACGAGTACGACGCGGAAGAAATCTACCGTAGACTCGGAGTTCCCAAGCCTGCTGGCGTAGGGGACAAGATCATTTCCACGCGCGTGTTCGTCTTCATGACGATTAAGGATAATCCCGCTGCACTGGCGAATCAGGAGTACATCGGCGCGCTGATGGATTTGCCCGAAGAGGAACGCGAAGCGTATTTGTTCGGGAATTGGCACGTATTAGCTGGCGAGTTCTTCAAGTCATTCCGCCCAAAGGGTCCGCAAAAGGGGGAACCGCCAGAAGCTAATCACGTGGTTCCGTTTAACATCCTGCAATCGCGCATAAAGCCGTGGTGGTGGCGTACGATGGCAATGGACTACGGCTATTCGCACGACTGCGTGACGCTGTGGGGATGCCACGATCCCGAGCGCGACCAGTTCTGGGTGACGGACGAGATGGCCGTGAACCAGACCGAGCCAGACATCATCGGCGAGGAGATCGCGCGGCGTTCGATCAAGATTCTGGAAGGGCTGGAAAGCCCGATGATCGTGATGGGGCTTTCGCACGACGCCTATGGTCTGCGGCAGGACGACCGCTCCGTTGCGGAACTGATTGCGCGCGGTATTTCGCGCATTCTGGGGCCGAACATGGTCCACCTACCCGATCTTCAGGTGGATCGGCTCAAGGACGAGATGGAACAGGAAGGCAAATCCACTGGGACCAACGAGGCGGAGGCGATTTTCGACCGCATTCGCGGGCAGCAGCACATGGGGATCACCATCCGCCGTATGCGCGAGAGCCGAATTGTGGGATGGCAGCTAATCCGCACGATGATGCGGTGGAAGACCACACTGCCCGACATCAAGGACATTTTTGATCCTAATTTGGCATCTAGAATCGCCTATGAACGCGGACTAGAAGCCTACGGAGCCTACACCAACCTGTTCAAGAAGAAGCAGGAGATCCTGCCCAAGATGCAGATCGTTGGGCCTCCCATCGCCGCCGACGGTAAGATCGTCCAAGGCACTGGACTCGGATGCGCTGGCCTAATCAATGCCATTCCGAAGGCGATTCGAGACGACCGAAATCCAGAGGACGTGACCACGAAGCACGTTCAGGGCGCTTCCGACTACTGGGACTGCTTGCGATACCTCGTGCTTTCCTTCCGTGGGCAGTCGCTTCCCGAGCCGTTCTCTGCAAAGCGGGAACGCATCGTAAACGAAGTGCGGGCCGTCAATCCGAATGTGGACACCTCCGATCTCATTCAAATAAACAGGCGCTTGGAATCCGCGGAAAAGGCCAGGAAAGGCGGTCCTCCGATCCATGTCATCCGCCCCGCCAGACTTGCCCGTGCCCGCGCTAAGGGATTGATTGGCGGGATA
>DATLVQ010000353.1:0-5369 GCA_035577325.1 Bryobacteraceae bacterium
ATCTCGCCGCGCAATATGGGATTGTCGGCCGTGACGACGCTGCCATCCGGACGCAGCACAACAGCCAGACGGCGGCCGTCGGAACCGACATCACCGGTCTCAAAGAAACCGGGAGCGGCTTCGAGGATGGTGGCATTGACGGTAGTGCTGCCGCCGTTGGCGGCAATCGTGACCGAGTCACCTCCGAGCGCCGCCTCGAGCGGCACCTGGACCGTGACGGACTCCGAGCCATCGATGTTGGCGACGTCGTAAATCGGCGCGGGCGTGCTGCCAAAGGTGACAGTGACTCCCGCGATCTGGTACGGAAGCGGGCCGAAGAAACTGGGCTGGACGACGCCCTGGATATTATCGGCGATACCGCTGCAATAAATCGTGACGACCGAACCGGGCGAAATCCAGTTGGCCTTGAAGCTGGCGCCATTGAAGAACGTCTGGCCGTCGATGCACTGTGGACCGGGCAGCCGCGAGGTGAGATTAAATTGCACGCTGACGGGCCCCGAAGCGGATGTGACGGTGGCCGTGACCACGATCGGACCGGCGGTGGCGCCGGCGGAAACCGTTGTTCCCGCCTGGCCCGACGCATTGGTAGTGGCGTTCGGGGTCCCGACGGTAGCCGAGCCCGAAGTTACCGCAAAGACAACCGGCGTCCCCGGTAGCGGGTGACCGCTGGTGTCGTTGACCTGAACTATTAACGGATTCGCGAAGGCCGTATTAACGACTGCCGCGGTCTGCTGATCTCCTGAAACTTTCGTGAGCGACCCGACGATAAGGTTGACGTTAATGGTAAATATGGCCGATATAGCGCCGTCGGAGGTTCTGACTCTCACCTGGACCTGGCCATTTACGTTGCCGGGAGTGACGCGAGCCTGAACATGGCCGAAAGCATCGGAGGTCGCGCGCACATCACTGAGCGAGACGGTGCCGGCCACCACCGGTTCAAAAACAACATTGACTCCAGACAGCGGGTTGCCACCCAGATCCGTTACCTGGGCGACCAAAGCTTGCGGCAGGAGCTGACCGGGATTGCCTGTCTGCTGATCGCCGGAAACGGTCTTGATGACTCCAGGAGGCCCAACCAGCACTTTATAGAGGATGGAGTAAGTTCCCAGCCCCACGCTGAGGTTCTGACCGACTACGCCTCCGACAGCGGCGGTGAGGGTTCCCGGTCCTACTTTTCCGCCAAGAATCAAGTTGCACGTGGCGATTCCGGTCGAGTCCGTGGACGGGTTTCCACCGGAGCAGGCGGCGCTGGTTTGGGAACTGGAATCCGAACTGAAGGTGACAAGGACATGCGCAACAGCCCCGTTGGTCACCGAGGAGAGGACTCTGATCTGGATGGGAGTTTTGGCTACCTGGCCGGCCGGACCCGTGAGAGGTTGTTCGGAGCCAATCGGATGGAGAAGTGTCGGCGCTAGCCCAGGCGCGCCCGATGACGTAAAGCCCTCGGTAGTCTCTATAAAACTGGCGGACGCCGCGCCGGAGGTCGCGATTATCGTACTTTGAGCAAAGCCGTTGCCTGAGAGTGGCAGCGTGGGCGTGACAAACCTCTGGCATCCACCAGTACCGCCGACGGCGCAACCGCCGCCAGTGGTTCCGTTAGCGTCGGTTGTGGTAGTGGCGAGCAGAACGGTGCCGGTTTGATTCGACACCCCTGTAACGGTCCATGCCACCTTCGCGTTGGGGATGGGGTGGCCGGCGGCGTCGCGCACTACAACCACCAAAGGATTGGAACCCGTGTTGTTTTGAGGGACGATCTGTCCGTTGCCGGAGAGGATCGAGACCGTGGCCTGAGAGAATGCAGGCCCCGCCAACAACAGCGTGCCGATCAAAGTGCGAGCGAATTTCTTCGAAGAGGGATACATGAGTTCACTCCATGAGATCTTGAGTCTGGTACCGGGCGGGAGCAGGTACCTGCAATGACCAAGGAAAACGGACGCGGAAACGACATTGTAGCACCGACTGTCGCTCCATGGAAGTATAACCACGAAACAAAAAAAAGGGGGGAGCTGAGCTCCCCCCTTCAGTTTGTGAAACGGTAATTTAGTAGCCTAACTGCTCGCCGCTACCGACACCCTGACTCGGGAACGGATTGGCCGAGCGCGGCGGATCGGGAATGATCAGCGCGAGGTAACCCTCGGCCAGATCCACTCCGCCCACCTTGGTGATGAACGCGAAGCCATGAGCATACTGGAACGCGCAGTCCGCGATCAGGTAACCCTGGAATCCGGGGAACATAACGGAAACCAGGTTCGCCCAAACAGTGCCCGGAGCCACATCGGCCGGCGTGGTGAATGCCGTAGACGTTGGCGTACCGAACGGCGTGACTACGCAACTACCGGTCTGTGTCGAGGTGCCATACGGATCCTGCGAGGTATTGGCGATCGCGATACCAGTGTCATACCCCGCCTGGTTAGTTACGAAGGGGTATAACAAGTGAGTCGCGCAAGCGATGATGCTGAACAGATTACCCGCGGTGCTGCTGCTGACGAAGCGGGGAACCGGAACAGTGTTCACTTCAGCAACAAAGTCGTTGCTGATCGGAGCGAAGGAGGCCGTTGCCGTAGCCACCGGCCCGATAGCAGGCGAACCTGCGCCCGGATTGGCAACATAAGCGACGGTAACGGGCACGACAGCCGACTCAGACGAGGACGGATCCTCTTTCACAACTTCGTAGACGGCCTGACCGGACCCGGCTGTGATCGCGACTTCCGACAGACCGACACCAATGCTGCCGGCAGTCGCCTCGGTGTAGGAGCCTGATTCACTCGTGACCAAATTCAGCCACAGACTGCCACCCGCTAACAATGGGTCGCTAAAGTCGGAAGTACCCAAATTACTGGTAAGGCCCGTTCCCGTACCCGGCCGCAGCTCTACTGGAACATAGACGTGCGCCCCGGTGGGCACGTTGCTGAACACTATCTTAAGGCGGGTGCCGAAATCGGCCAAACCGGCGACGCTATTAACGGCGACTGGCGCATAAAAGCCGGTTTCTGTCGCCGTCCCATAAACCTGTCCAGGGATATCTTGTGGTGCCGGTGAGGCTCCTGGAGCCGGGACGATGATGCCGTCATAGGTGGAAATATTTCTTACCTTGAAAGCTTGAGCAAAGCCCTCGGTCAGGGTCACACCACCAGCGTTGCCCGAACCGTTCGGTGCAGAGCCAGTTATGGAGATAGTGCCTCCCGAAGAATTCACATCCGTGCACTGTTTGAAGGTAGTGACGGAAGATTCGCTCGACAACAAGCCCTTGGCGGCAAAACCAACCGTCAACTGAGCACTGAAGTTATTCAGAGGCAGAGCCGTCGGCGGGCTGATGGAAACAGTGGAGGTGATCGCGGTGGGCGGCTGATTGGGCCCCGCGACGATCAAAGAGCTGGCGTTGGCCCGCACGTTGGTGATGCGGAAAACGCGGTTTGCCCTGACGGTGCCAGGAGGATCAACAGGAACACCGAGCCAAACGATGGAACCGGAGTTACCTGGGACCTGCTGACCAAAAAATACGTTCCGGTTTGTGCTCGAATTCGGCCCCGCGCTGCCGTCATAAGACGACAATCCAAACCCCGCAGCTCCGACAGTTGCGCCCCGACCGTACATGGGGCAAACCGTACCCATTGGACACGCGCTCTGCGCTGCGAATCCAGTGGTGGTTGCGGTTCCGGCCACGGCCGCCGGTTGGGGGTCGTCGACCAGCAGCAGGGCTTCATCGTTGGGCCCGGACAAAAGGCGGCTAGTGATGGCCGTATTCAAGAAAATCTGAATATTGGCGGTCGGAACGAGTACACCCACAGGGGTTGCAGTACCGCCCTGACACGTCAACAACAGGTCGCCGGTGAGCTCCGTGATTCCTTCGCCGCGAACCAGCGGAGGCGTGGCGGAGTTGGCCGTGCAGGTAAACTGCGACTGCGCACTCGCGATCCCGGCTGTCCCTAACAGAAGGGCCACCGCGGCGAGTACGATAATACTTCTGCGAAAATCTGCCATTTCCTTCTCCTTGTAAAGTGCGTAATTGAATCGGTCGAAGTCCTCTAGCAACCTGAGCCTCGAACTACTCACGAAAACTTTTCACAACCTTGGGGAACTTCTCCGTGTCGGGCGGAGACCAGAACCACCGGCGACCCTCAAGTGGGACGACGGCAAACAAATCAAAAACCCGCGATGAGCACGTGTTAATGCTTATTCTTCTTTTAAACTTCTACTTTAGTGCTTGCGGGAACAAAGCGCACGATTGCAAACTCGGACGTGGTAAAGATATTCATACCCCACGCAACGCATTGCTGTCAAGAGAAAATTCTTTGTCTTCAATATGAAAAGCGCAAAACGGGCGCTCGAAGGGGCATTAGAGCATGGAGGTTATGGTCCGTCAACCGAAGCGGGCCAAAATCATTAAAATCTGCATTAAACGGCGACTAAAAGCGGCGCAAATGGGTATTTACGCAGTGTGCGGATAGATGGCGAATGCATAACCAAAGTTAGGGTGACGGATTTTCGGATGAAGGCCAGGATCATGAAGCGGTACCAATCCGTACACGAACTCGAATTTCATCGAAACGGCGACACAGCGAAAGCAGATGCGGGAGGCTGGACTCAGGGTCCAACAGCGGTCAGAACAGGAACGAAGCGCCGACGGAGGCTTCCAACTGGTTCATCCATCCGCTCTCGCCGGTGAACTTGAACGGCTTGCCGCTGCTATATTCGCGCACATCAAAACGCAAGCCGATGATGGGAGTGACACGCAACTTGATGCCGCCGCCGTAATTCACGCCGAATTTCGTCTCCTGGTTGCCGTAGTAGATGGACGCGCCGGGAGGGAAGAAGCTCGAGAACTGAGCGCCGCCGGCGGCGAAGGGGCGAATGCGCGCACCTTCCGGCGTGGCGTACAGCAAGAAGTCGTAGAAACCCTGCTGGATGCTCATGGGCACGCTGCCACCGGTTCCGAGGTTTACTCCGCTGCGGCTATAAGCGTAGCCAAACTCATGACCCATGAATTTGTAAGTGTTGAGCGAAAAGCGGAACGCCAGGCGGAAGCCGTTATTGATGGTGACTTTCGAGATGTTGCCGGCGGAATCCGTATTTGTGCCGAGGCTGGCGCCGCCGAATCGCGACACGCCGCCGCTCAATGAAAATTCGGCGACTTGCGCGGAAGCGAGACCCGCTCCGGTAAAGAATGCCACGGCAGCCCAACGATGCATCCAGATTCTCCTCTACACACGACACTATCAGGCTACTTTAAATTTGTCGCGGCAGGCCGCCGAGCAAAAGTGAACCAACTCGCCATTGATTGTCTTCTTCACGGACGTGGCGGTGGGCACGAAAGTACCACATACGGGATCCTGCTTCAATTCGCCGGCAGCCGAGGCGCTTGGGTCCTG
>DATLVQ010000354.1:0-5236 GCA_035577325.1 Bryobacteraceae bacterium
TGTCGCCGCGTTCCACATAGGGCAGGAATGCATCTTGCTGCGCTTTATTGAAACGGTGAATCTCGTCGATGAACACGATGGTGCGGCGGCCCATGGCGCGAAGACGCTCGGCATCGGCCATCATGGTTTTGATTTCTTTGATACCGCTGAGCACGGCACTGTAGGCCATGAACTCGCAGCGTGTCATCCTCGCGATGAGGCGAGCGAGTGTCGTCTTCCCTACCCCGGGCGGCCCCCACAGAATGAGAGAGCTCAGCGCGTCGCGCTCGATTTGGGCGCGCAGTGGCTTGCCGGGGCCGAGGATATGCTCCTGTCCCGCGAACTCTTCTAGCGTTTCGGGCCGCATGCGGTCGGCGAGCGGCCGGCGTTTATCGGCACGGCCCAACTCCGGCGGGGAGGTATCGAACAGGCTCACGATTTAAGCGACCTCTGGCGGCGCGCTTCGTACAGGATGACGGAAGCCGCCATGGCGGCGTTTAACGATTCGACGCCGGCGGTGGGGACGGCGAGATCGATCGCGTCCGCTTGCAGGTTCTGGCTCACGCCGCGTCCCTCACTGCCGATGATCACGGCGCATTTGCGCGTGAAATCGACGCCCGCCAGCAACTTTACGTGATTTTGCGCAGTGAAGGGCACGCCAGCGTACACGTCCAGTTTATTTTGCTTGAACGCCGCGCGGGCGATCTCGGCGTCGAGCGCGTGCACGAACGGCACGCGGAACAGCGATCCGGCCGAGGCGCGCAGTGTCTTGGGGTTGAACGGGCTGACGGCGCCTTTCAGGAACATGACGCCGGTGGCGCCGAACGCGTCGGCGGCGCGCACGATGGCGCCGGCGTTGCCGGGATCCTGTACGCCATCGAGCGCGATGACCAAGCTCCGGCCGCGAAACAGCTGTTCGAGAATCCAGGCAGGCGGCGCGATCAGCGCGATCACGCCCTGGCTGGACTCCGTTCCCGCGACGCTCTCAAAGAGAGCGTCCGGCAAGATCGCCATGCGAATCCCCGCGAGCCGACGGACGTGCGCGTCGACCGTCGATTGCACGGACCGAGCGGCCAGCACCACTTTCACCGCGCACTCGCTGCGCAAGGCTTCCTCAAGAAGGTGAAAGCTTTCGGCCACGCACAACCCGTCTTCGGTGAGGGTACCGCGCGCGATGGCCCGGCGCACGCTCTTCACAAGCGGATTCGCGGCGCTGGAAATAGTTTCCGGTCGGGCCATGGGCTTCCTTTACAATGTTCAAATCAGAATAACGCAGATAAAACTGGCCGCCGGAATCGTGGCCACGCTGGCCGGGTTCGCGCTGGTGGCGGCGGTCGGATATATTTCGGCGGAGATCGCGCGCCAGTCGACGGTGGATGAGGCGCAGCCGGCCGACGTCATCCTGGTGCTGGGAGCGGCGGAGTATCACGGTAAGCCCTCGCCGGTGCTGCGTTCGCGCCTCGATCACGCACTGACGTTATACAAAAAAGGCCTGGCGCCACGGATTCTGACGACGGGCGGGGCGGGCGGCGATCCGGTCTATACCGAAGGCACGGTGGGGCGAACATACCTGGTGAGCCAGGGCGTCCCCTCCGAAGCGATTATCGTGGAGCCCGAAGGGGAGAGCACGGTCTACTCGACGGCGGCAGCAGCCGAGATCATGCGGCGCATGGAACTCAAGTCGTGCATCGTGGTGAGCGACGGCTATCACATTTTCCGCGCGAAAAAGATGCTGGAGTTTCGCGGGCTAAAAGTGTATGGCTCGCCGCGTTCGCTGAACCCGCCGAACGACTGGCGCGAGCGGTGGCTGTACATCCGGCAGGCGATCGGGTACTTATTGTGGCGGGTTGGGGTGACGGTGTGAAGGGCAGGTGCCAGGTTTCAGATGCCAGGTGTTAGGTTTCAGGTGTCAGAAGGGGAGTCTGTGCGCACATTAACAATTATGATCGCTCTGGCGGCGTGGCCCGTGGCGGCTGTGGAAATCAAGGTTCCGAGCACGGCCGGGCAGGCGCCGCGAAAAGTGATCGTAGGCACGGCGATGCAGGCCTTTTGGGGAGAATATCCAGGGCTGGAAAAACGGCTGGCGCAACTGTCTGGGCTGGTCGATCAGATGGCGGCAGAGTCGCAGAAAAAATATGGGCGCGGACTAGACCTCGCGGTGCTGCCGGAGATGGCGGTTACAGGTGAGCTTTCGGGCGATGTCTTGGGCCATTCGGTGCCGTTCAATGGGCCGCTGCGTGAAACCTTCGCACGGAAGGCGCGTGAACACCACTGCTATATCGTAGTGCCGACGTATCTGCTGGAAGACGGGCGGAAAACGTGTTCCAACGCGGCGATTCTCGTGGGGCGGAACGGCGAATTGGTGGGCGTATACCGCAAATTGCACCTGGCGGTCCATACCGGCAGCGACTCGCTCGAAGACGGCGCGACACCCGGCAAAGAGGCGCAGGTATTTCAGTGCGACTTCGGCAAACTGGGCATCCAGATCTGCTTCGACATCGAATATGACTATGGATGGCGGGAACTGGCGCGCCAAGGTGCTGATCTGGTTGCCTGGCCGACGCAATCGCCGCAAACCACTCACCCGGCGGCGCGCGCCATCGCGCACCGTTACTACATCGTGTCGAGCACGTGGCGCGACAACGCGTCCTTCTTCGAGCCGACGGGCAAAATTCTGGCGCAGATCAAGGAGCCTGCTCACACTCTAGTGCAAGAACTCGATCTCAGCTATGCCATTCTGCCCTGGAGCCCGGGTCTGCACAATGGAGACGGGTTCAAGGAAAAGTACGGCACGCGCGGCGGTTTCCGGTACTACCGCGATGAGGATCGTGGGATCTTCTGGTCCAACGACCCGCAGACGCCTATCGGCGAAATGATCCGCTCAATGGGCCTGAGTGAGGCGCACGAAGAACTGCGGCGCATCAGGAAACTATACGAGAAGGCGGGCGTGCCAGAGTAGCTAGCCGGCCAATTCCAAATCGAAGCCGTGCTGCTTGCGGTGGTGCGCGCTGTCGAAAGCTTTGCTGCTTTTGAAAAGCTCATGGCGCCCATCGGTGGCCTCGTCTTTGGTGCGGGCGAGCAGAGCGTTTTTCTCGGCCGCGGTCATGGGTTTGAAATTGCGCGCGATGGCGATGTTGTGTTTGAGCTGCTCCATCGAAGTGACGCCGACGACCTGCGTCGAGACCGGCAGGCTCAGGCAGAAGCGGTAGCATTCGTCCACGCTCAGCCCGACTTTGGACGGCAGTCGCCCTTCGGGGAACCCGCCGGCCAGCCCCTTCATGCCGATCACACCCACGTTTTTCTTGAGACACTCCGGAACCACTTCGCCCTGGAAGCTGCGGTACTGCGCGTCCATCACATTGATGGGCATTTGCGCCGTGTCCCACGGGTGCGGCTTAGCGAGCATCTTAAGGTGAATGCGCGGGTCCTTGTGGCCAGTGAAACCGATGAACCGTACTTTACCGGCCTTGCGAGCTTCGAGCGCGGCCTTGATGCCGCCTTTTTCGAAAATCCAGTCAGGATCGTTATCGTAGACCAGCTCGTGGAACTGCCAGAGATCCAGATGATCGGTGCGCAAGCGGCGCAGGCTATCATCGAGGCACTTCATGGAGCCGGCGTAGTCGCGGTTACAATTCTTGGTCATGAGGAAGACCTTGCTGCGGCGGCCATCCATAGCCAGCGCCTTGCCCATGATCTCCTCGGCGGCGCCGTCCCAATAGTCCCAGGCGTTGTCGAAGAAGTTGATGCCCTCATCGATGGCGGCGTGCATAACGCGGATGGATTCGGCGTCGTCCTTGATGGAGCGGATGTGCCAACCGCCCAGGCACACGATGGAAACTCGCTCTTTGGTCCGGCCCAGCTCACGCGTGGGCACGCCCGCGGCCGACGCTTTGGATGTCTGGGCAATCACACGCCGGGCCAGGCTTGCCACGGACGCACCTGCGGCTGCTCGTTTCACGAAATCCCTCCGGGAAGTACTATTTGGCATGGGTCATCCTCCGCGAAATGTTTAATGTAATCGAACCTTGGCCGAGGAGCAACCGCCGATGGCTCGTGGCGGCGTCCTCTCACCTTGGAAAGTGTCAGGGCCAACCCGGCGCCTTGAGAAATCTGTTCCGGCGACCGGCCCGGCAAAAAAAACGCAACGCCCCTCGGCCCACATTTTTCTTTCACCCGGCAAGAAAGTGTGATAACATGCGTCCCAATTGACCGATCCAGTATCGGTCGAAACGGGTTTCTCGATTTCTGCTCACGAGGAGAGTCGTAATGGGGTACGGGTTTAAATCTGACAGGTTCGATTTCTGCGCGGCTGGCCTAGGATTGCTTCGCTGGCTTGTGGCGGTCGTATTGATCGCAACTACAACATTACTGGCGCCGGAGCGCGGGTCCGCTCAGGTGTTGTATGGATCGATAGTGGGGAACGTAACCGATGCCAATGGCGCGGTGGTTCCAAACGCGGCGGTTACGGCGACGGATCAGGGCACGGGCGTATCGAAGACGAAACAAACCGATCAAGGCGGCAGCTACCAGTTCGTCGATCTTCAGCCCGGCACCTACACGGTCAAGGTGGCGGTATCAGGATTCAAGACCTTCGAACGCCGCGATGTGCCGGTCATCACGAACAACACTACACGTACCGATGTGGCGCTTGAAGTTGGAAGCATGGAGCAGTCGGTGACGATCACGGGCGAGGCGCCGACCCTCCAGACCGACCGCGCGGAAGTACGTACGGATGTGACTACCAAGGAACTGGAAAACCTTCCCGTGCCTATCGGCCGCAACTACCAGCAACTCTACAGGGCGCTGCCCGGATTTTCGCCGCCCGTAAACTCGCACTCGGTGCCGACCAATCCGTCGCGCGCCCTGGAATTCAATGTCAATGGCACTAGCGATGATCAGAACAACACGCGCATCGACGGCGTGAGCGCGACGCATGTCCAGCTGCCGCACGTCAACGCGTATGTTCCGGCGCTCGAGTCGATCCAGGAAGTCAACGTTGTGACCAATAGTTTCGACGCCGAGCAAGGCCTTGCCGGCGGCGCCGCCATCAATGTACAGATCAAGAGCGGCACCAACCAGATGCACGGATCGGCGTTTGAATACCACAGTGATCAGCATCTAAAAGCGTGGCCGGAGTCGGTTCCTGCGGGTCAGTCGGAGAAACCCAAGCTAGTCTACAACCAGTTCGGCGGCACGCTCGGAGGGCCGATCAAGAAAGACAAGCTGTTCTACTTCGTCAGCTACGAGGGCAGCTACG
>DATLVQ010000355.1:0-3790 GCA_035577325.1 Bryobacteraceae bacterium
GAAATACCGGGACAGAAGATAGCCGGTAACGAGCGATCCCGCCACCGGGACAAGCAGGCGGCGCCAGGGCGCCCCGCCAGGCGGATACATCCTCTCGCCGAGATTGCTGGTGACGACGATGAAAGCGACGACGACCGCTCCGACGAGTGCGCCGATCAGGAGCGTCAGCACTAGAAAGACGCGATCTTCGTGTGCGTGCAGCCGTTCGGTCCAGGTGTCCAGCGAAAATTTCACCGTTCTGCAAGCACCTAATCGATTTTACGCGCCGCTGGACGCGCAGCGCCAGCCGGGGCGCTGGTAGAATCAAAACTTATGCGAAAAATTGCACTGCTGGTCGCGTTGGTTGCGGCAGCGGGCGCGGGCTTGGGCGCGCGCCAGCCGGTGCGGGCGCAACGCGCGATGGTGGCGGCGCGCGAGGCGCATGCGACCGATATTGGAGTGGCGGTGCTCGAAGCGGGCGGCAATGCGATCGATGCGGCGGTGGCGGTGGGCTTCGCGCTGGCGGTGACACATCCTTCGGCGGGCAATCTCGGCGGCGGCGGCTTTCTGCTGGCGCGGTTTGCGGACGGGCGCACGGCATTCATCGATTTTCGCGAGCGGGCGCCGGAAAAAGCGTCGCGCAACATGTACATCGGGCCGGATGGAAAAGCCACGGCGGACAGCCTGGTGGGTTATCGGGCATCAGGAGTGCCCGGAACGGTGCGCGGCCTCGAATTCGCGCATCAGAAATACGGGCGGAAGGCGTGGCGGGATCTGGTTGAACCGGCGGTGGAGCTGGCGTCGCGCGGTTTTCCGGTTTCCTACGGCCTGGCACGGTCGCTCGATGCGAAACATACCAGCGAGCGGCTGAGCCGGTTTCCGGAATCCCGGCGAATTTTCTTGAAAGATGGGAAATTTTTCGAGCCAGGGGAACGTCTGATGCAGCCCGACCTGGCGCGCACGCTGACGCGCATTCGCGACCGGGGCGCGAAAGATTTTTACGAAGGCGAGACGGCTGAACTGCTGGCGGCGGACATGAAGGAGCATGGCGGGCTGATCACGCTCGACGATCTGAAAAACTACAAGGCCATTGAGCGCGCCCCGCTCACCGGGAGCTATCGCGGATATGGCATCGTGACGGCGCCTCCGCCAAGTTCGGGCGGTGTGGGGATTCTGCAAATGTTAGGTGTACTGGAAGGCTCGGGCTATGAAAAATCGGGCGCGGGATCGGCGGCCACCGTGCATTTCATGGCCGAGACCATGCGGAGGTATTTCGCCGATCGCAGCGAGTACATGGGCGATCCGGATTTCTACCGCGTGCCGGTTTCCGGCTTGCTGAACCCGCGCTACATCGCCGGGCTGCGGCAGTCCATCGATCGGACGCACGCGACGCCGAGCTCCGTGCTGCATCCCGGCAAACCAGCGGGCTACGAAAGTTCCGACACCACGCACTATTCGATCGTGGATGCCGAAGGAAACGCCGTGGCCGTGACCTACACGCTGAACGATAGTTACGGCAGCGGTGTAACGGCGACCAAGCTGGGATTTCTGCTCAATAACCAGATGGACGATTTCGCGGCCAAGCCGGGCGAGGCGAACGCCTACGGCCTGGTGCAGGGTGAAGCCAATGCCATACAGCCGCGCAAAACGCCGCTCTCTTCGATGACGCCGACGATCGTGCTGCGCGACGGGAAGCTGTACCTGGTGGTGGGCTCGCCTGGCGGACCCACGATTATCAATACGGTGCTCGAAGTCATTGTGAACGTGATCGATTTCGGCATGAACGTGGCTGACGCGGTGGATGCTCCGCGGCTGCATCATCAATGGATGCCGGACGTGCTGAAACTCGAACGCGGCTTCTCGCCGGATACGGTGGCGCTGCTCAAAGCGCGCGGACACACCATCGAAATTGAAAACGCGCAGGGCGAGGTGGCGGCCATTCGGATGAACGATAGGTGGCTCGAGGGCTCGGCCGATTCGCGCACGGAAGGCACGGCCAAAGGATATTGACCGCATGAATCGCGTACTCTCGACGCATCTGTTCGTCAACCACCGGCTGTCGATTGCCTGGCTGAACCGCGTGATGCAGGCGGGCATTCCGGCGGTCGAAATCTTTTGCGCGCGGCAGCACCTAGATTATCGCAATCGCGTGCAGATCGACGAACTCGGTCACTGGTTCGAGGATTCCGAGCTGAAGCTGCATTCTTTGCACGCGCCGATGTATAGCGACGAGTTCTGGGGCCGCTCGGGGCCGCATTCCATCATCACGCTCACCGAGCCGGTGAAGGGGCAGCGAATCCACATGGTGGACGAAATCAAACGGGCGCTCGAAATCGCGGAGGTGATTCCGTTCCGGTACCTGATCCAGCACCTGGGGGTTTCGGGTGAGCCTTTCAACGAGCGGAAGGTGGATGCGGCATTCTCGGCGCTCGAGGAATTGAGTATTTTCGCGAAACAACGCGGGGTCGAAATCCTGCTGGAGAACATTCCAAACGATCTTTCGAGCGCGGAGCGGCTTCACTACTTCCTGGAAGCGACGCACCTCGACCTGGGATATGTGCTCGACGTGGGCCATGCCAACATGGGCGAGGGCGTGGAAGCCGCGTTTGAGATCATGAAGGACCGCATCCGGTCGACACACCTGCACGACAACGATGGAAAAGAAGACAAGCACCTGTTTCCGTTTCTGGCCGATGGCGGGACGGTGGATTGGAAGCGAACCATGAGCATGCTCCGATCGCGGCCCAATCAATATCCGCTCCTGCTCGAGTTGCGCGAGGTGGAAGGCATGGAGCATCCGCTGGATCGCGTGAACGAAGTTTTCGACCGGCTGGAGAATCTTCGTGACGATTGAGCGGATCAGGATCGCGGACGCCAGCCGGCACGTGAGCGAGACGGTCAAGATTCCGGGGTGGCTTTACAACCTGCGCAAATCCGGCAAAATCGTTTTCCCGCTCCTGCGCGACGGCACGGGTCTCATGCAATGCGTGGCGGTGAAGAGCGCGCTGCCGGAGCCGGTGTTCGAGACCATCAAGGAGCTGACGCAGGAATCGTCGGTAATGTTTACGGGTAAGATCCGGGCGGATGCGCGCGCGCCGGGTGGTTTCGAAATGGATGTGGAGGACGTGGCGGTAGTGCAGCGCGTTCCGGAATCCGAGCCCTACCCCATCACGCCTAAGGACCACGGCGTAGACTTCCTGATGGACCACCGGCACCTGTGGCTGCGCAGCCAGCGGCAGCACGCCATTTTGCGGGTGCGGCATGAGATTATTCGCGCGGTCCGGGACTACTTCGATTCCCACGGATTCACGCTGGTGGACACGCCGATCTTCACGCCGGCGGCCTGTGAAGGCACCACGACGCTGTTCGAAGTGAATTACTTCGAGGACGAGAAGGCGTATCTGACCCAATCGGGACAGCTCTATAACGAAGCCACGGCTATGGCGTTCGGCAAAGTTTACTGCTTCGGGCCGACGTTTCGGGCGGAGAAATCGAAGACGCGGCGGCACCTGACGGAATTCTGGATGGTGGAGCCGGAGATGGCATACGCCACGCTCGAAGACGTCAAGCTGCTGGCCGAGGGGATGATCGTGTTCGTCGTGGGGCGGGTGCTCGAGAACCGGCGCGAGGAACTGAAGGCGCTGGAGCGCGACGTTGCGAAGCTGGAAGCGATCCAGGCGCCATTTCCACGGATGAGTTACGACGATGCGGTGAAGCTTTTGCAGTCGAAGGGCAGCGAAATCCAGTGGGGCGGCGATTTCGGCGGTACGGATGAAACGGTGCTGAGCGAGGCGCACAACCGGCCGCTGAT
>DATLVQ010000356.1:0-7073 GCA_035577325.1 Bryobacteraceae bacterium
CTGGTGGGCGGGGGCGGCAACGCGGTGATGACCCATGTTCTGGGTTACACGCCCAAGCCGGCGGAAAACGAGAAGGGCTTTTTAGCTGCCATCGATACGGTTGGACCAGGCTTTTTCGAGACCATGCATTTGCCGCTGGTGCTGGGGCGCAGCATCACCGAGGGTGATACGGAAGCTGCTCCCAAGGTGGCCGTCGTCAATGAGACTTTCGCTCACAACTATCTGATTTCGGTATTCTGGACTGAACCCCTTAGCTGAGACAAATCGCAATGAACACACTTGCCATTTGATCATTTCTTCTTCTTTGAAATCCTGCCGCATTTTAGGATGAGTGAAGCTGGTGAAGCGGAGTCGGGCTCTGGTGGAGACCAACCCGGCGAGGAATAGCCAGTCGGAGACTCATCAAGACGATGATTCGGGAAGCCGTCTTCGGGCGGCTTCTTTTCGTACGATACATCGGATTGAAAGATCTCCCGATGCCTGGGAAAACTCGGCTTCCCGTTTTCTTCAGCTGTCGCGGGGCAAAGTGTAGCCTCAAACTGTTCCGGCGTGTTGTATCCCAACGCCGAATGGAGCCGTTGCCTGTTGTAATAGATATCCACGAAGGTTGCGACATTGTTGCGGAGGTCTTCAATCCCGCGATACTCGTTCGCGTGGATCTCTTCACACTTAAGGGTCTTCATGAAGCTCTCGCATTTTGCATTGTCCCAGGGATTTCCCAGACGACTCATGCTTGCAATGATTTGGTGCCTGTCTAAGAGCTTGCCGTATTCGGCGGAAGCGTATTGAATCCCGCGGTCGGAATGATGTACGAGCCCCGGTGTGGGCATCCGGCTGGAGATCGCGTTTTGCAATGCTGTGACGGCGAGTTGTGCGGCCAGGGATCGATCCAGTGCCCAGCCGACCACCTTGCGAGAATAGGCATCCAGAATAACTGCCACATATACGAATTCTTGCTGCAGTCGGACGAAGGTGATGTCTGCCACCCACAGTTGGTTTATGCCGCTGAGTTGCATCCGGCTTGCTAGGTTCAGATAAACAAGCAACTCGTGGTCAGAGTCCGTCGTAGCGACGAATGCCGCACGCCTCAGAGCGAGCAGGTTGTCCAACCGCATCAGACGGACGACGCGCTTGTGATTCGCCACAAATCCGCGGTGGCGCAGTTCCGCGGTCACCCGACGATAGCCATAGCGAAGCCTGTGTTCAATCACGATGGCCTGAATGGCCGATCGCAGTTCCATTTCCTCCAGGTCCGGTTCCCGCTCATGAAGTGATCTATAAAAGCCGGCTCGGCTCACCGCACTCAGGGCGCACATCCGTTCAACGCTCAGCTTGCCTTGCATTGACATCACTTCCCGGATTTGGTCGTAGATGCCCTCGCGCCAGTGCTTTCGTTGTTCCGGCGTCGAGCCTCGACTTTTTGCAAGGCACCTTTGAAAAAATCCACCTCCTGGACCTTCTCGCCCAAGAGGCGCTTCAACTGACAGATCTCCTTCGTAAGCGTGAACTCCCGAGTATCTGGAGCAGCAATACCGTCAGGTTCCGGTGGCTCTAATTGTTGTCGCCACTTGTAGAGCAGACGTCGATGAACACCCAGTTCTTCTGAAAGCGCTACCACGTTGTCGCATTTGCGGAGGCGATCAACCGCCATCTGACGGAATGCCCGCGGATACCTTCCTACCCGTCTCTTTCCCATCTGCAACTCCTTTCGCTGCAAAGAGTGCCACTGGAAAGTGTCTCAGAATTGGGGTTCAGTCCAAGTTGCCAAAAGCACTATCTCGGCAACGGCAATCCCATCGGACGGCAATTCAGCCCCGGAGATCCCAAGGCCAGTCCCATCGAGGTCGTCGGCGTGGTGCGGGACGCTAAATTCTTCGACCTGCGCGAGGAGATCCCGCCCACCATCTACCTGCCTTTCCTTCAGACACTGAGCGGCCACGACGCAGTGCTGGGCGCGCTCGGCGCCATGCACTTCGAGGTGCGCACGGCGAGTGATCCCACTGCGATTGCTTCGGCCGTCCGCCGGGTTGCGCAGTCCATGGGCCCGAATCTCGCTCTGTATGACGTCCGCACCCAGACCGACCAGATCAATCGGACGCTCTTCCAGGAGCACTTGTTCGCGAGGCTCACAGGCTTTTTCGGGATTCTGGCGACGGTGCTCGCCTGCATTGGAGTTTACGGCATCATGGCCTTCGCCACGACCGGGCGCACGCGTGAAATCGGCATTCGCATGGCGCTGGGCGCGAGTCGCGGGGAGATTCTGGGCATGGTGCTGCGTGAAACCTTCGTGCTGCTGGCCATCGGAATCACAGCCGGGATTCTGGTGGCTCTCGTGGCCTCGCGGTTGATCGCAACGCTGCTCTACGGCTTGAGGCCTACGGACCCGCTGACCGTTGCCGGCGCTGCCTTGCTGATGCTTGCCGCAGCAGCGGTCGCCGCTTACGTGCCCGCGCGCCGGGCCACGAAGGTCGATCCCATGGTGGCGCTGAGATATGAATAAAGCCGGGGCGGCTGAGGAATGATCGGAGAGATTTCTGGCGGTTTTACAAGCTGCGACTTCGGGTTCAGTCGCATTTGCGCAAGGCTCGGGTCGATTAGGAACTCGATGCCAAACATCGCTTCAACCCGGCAATGCCGGCGACTGCTTCATTTTATGCAGGCCTGCCAAAAGCTCACTCAATTCTTCACTTCGCGTTCGGTTTGGTCGCCTTTGCCGCGACGACGTGCAACATGCCTTTGTCCAGCGACGCAGAAACCGCGTTGACATTGATCGGTGACGGTAGGCCGAACTGCCGGCACAATTCGTCCTCGCTAAATTCGCAAAAGCGAATCTCACCATCCGTGCCGGAGTGGCTATGGCTCGCCTTGGCCTGTACGATTAAGCTTTCTGGCGTGGCAGTAACGGTTACGTCCTTCGACTCAACGCCCGGGAGCGCAATCTGAAGCTTCAACTCCTTATCGCTTTCCAGAAGTTCGGCCGATGAAGCCCCGAGCACGCTGTGCTCAGCAAGCAACCAGTCGTCCCAATCCAAACCGGGAAGCCCACCCCGTTGCTCGAAGAGGCTGAAAGCCTTTCGTTGAATCTTCTCGATCGTCTTATCCACCTCGGCGAATACCGGCGGTTTCTCTGCCGCGTTTAGGTGTCGGACTCTTTCAATTAAAACAGTTGACATAGGACATGTTCCTTTCTTCACATTATGAAATGGACGCGACCTTTACGTCGTAGCATGTTCGGGATGAGTTTCGCGCAGCAGTAATCCCTCGCGCTCGCGTGTCACTCCATTCGGGCGCCGTCAGATTTCGCATCATCAGGTCGCTCGAAGAACGGCGGACCGACCAGCGCGGCTTGTCGTTGCAACCAGAACGATCACCACGTTTAGCGAGTCTTGCCACTGTTGCGACCTGCCCAGTCACGCTTCCATCTCGCACGGCGCTCTCTGAAAATGGTTCACAAGTTCACTGTAAAGGATTCGTCGTCAAAACGGCGTCAAAAAGTCGTTGACGTCTGAGTCCACGAAGCCGGCTCGTGACCTGTTTTCCGCCGAAACCAGGAAGACCAAGATCGAGATGGATGAGATCCGGACGGAATGCTGGAACGACCTGCAGCGTCTCCTCTCCAGTGGAAGTTTCATGGATCGAGTATCCGTGCGCCTCGAGTGATGCACGGAGAAACCGGCGGATCCCGGCTTCGTCGTCAACGACCAGCGCCCGCGATCCTGGATCACTCACGTTTTGCCTCCAATGGCAGGAAGAAGGCTAGCTCCGTTCCTCCTTGCGTACGGCGCTTCGCAAGGATTCGGCCATTGTGGGCTTCCACAAATCCCTTGCAGATCGAAAGGCCAAGGCCCGCCCCTTTGGGCGCTCCCGGGAGGGCAACACGGAAAAACTTCTCAAATACGCGTTCGAGTTCTTGCTCTGGGATTCCCCTCCCGCGGTCGAGAACCCGAATCTCCAGTTGGCCAGTATCCAGCTGGGCCTCGATGTCTATTGGCGCATCGCCTGGAGAATACTTCAGCGCATTATCGAGCATGTTCACCAGTACTTGCACGATCAGCGCATCGTCCATGGGCACGAGGGGTAGGTCAGGGGCAATCGCAACTGAGATCGCGCGGTTCTGAGCCGTTTCGCCAAGCTGGTACAGTGCCGCACCGACCACATCGTGTACATCGCACGGCTCGGCTTTCACTCGTATCGCACCGCCTTCCAGACGCGTCATGTCTAGCAAGTTTTGAACTAGCAAGTCTAGCCTTCTTGCTTCTTCCTGCGCAGTTTTCAAAAGGCTCTGTTTTGTGGGCGCGTCGAGCAGCGCTCCATCCTCCAATACGCTATTTAAGGCACCGAGAACCGACGCGAGTGGTGTCCGCAAGTTATGCGAAACGGAATTCAACAAGGCCTTCTGCAGCTTGTCGGCCTCCTGAAGCAGCAAAAATTCGTTCTTCGTGCGGTTGGCTGCCTCCCGCGCCTCATCTGCCTGCCTGCGCTCCGAGATGTCACGGAGGAACGCGCTGAATGTCCACGTATCCCCCACTTTCGCGGGAGAGATTGCCAGCTCCACCGGGAACTCACGTCCGGTACGGTGTAGGGCAGTGATCTCGATTCTCCTGTTCAACACCGGTCCTTCACCTGTTTCCAGGAACCTTTGCAAGCCGCGCTCGTGAGCCTCCCGATGCTGCGGAGGTATGATGGTGTCGGACATGCGTCCGCCAACAGCTTCCTCGTGAGACCAGCCGAATATTCTCTCGGCTTCCGCGTTCCAGCCAGTAATTTGGCCTGCGGAATTCATCGTGACGACTGCGTCGAGCGCAGTCTCAAGGATCAAGCGAATTCTCTGCTCACTCTCCTGGGCCCGCCAGAGAAGTTCCTCAGCCTGTTCGTTTCGGGAGTCCATCGCGCTCACCTAGGTTCCATTATCCGTCGGATGTCGCAGAGAATATGAATGTTTGCTTCCAGCACGATGTGGGCTCAGATACTGTATCAGGATTTGGTCCACGGGCACAAAGGGTAGACCGGGGGCGATGCTAACTGAATCTCCGAGCAGTGCGTGAACTGCCGACTGCATCGTGCAAAACATCTCTTCGCGTCGACTTCACAAACCCTGCCGGGCCACGTGACGCCAGGGCTCTCGGGCGAATCGCGCGCTCCGCCGTTTAGGTGGGGCAAAGGCTCAAGAAGCTGGACTACGATGACGGCGCGATCATTCTGGTCGGTGATGATGAGGTGGCGATCCGCGATGTCCTGCATGCTCAATTGACTGCACGAGGCCATTTAGTTTACGAGGCGCGCACAGGCGATGAGGTTCGCCGGGCGGTTTCTCTAATGCAGCCGGATGTGATCCTTCTCGATCTCGGGTTACCCGATATCGGCGGAATCGAAGTGGAAGACCGGTGACACTGAGCGTTCGACGCGCATGGCAGCGAGAGTCGGACAGGCCGTCGGAGGGGTCTTTATTGCGCTCGGAATTGTGCAGTTCTTCGGAGGCGCCGGCATCGGAGGATTGTGGATCGCGTTCATCGGATGGTTCGTCCTGCAGGCGGCCAGCGATAGTTATGGCGAAGTAGGTCTTACGCAGGCGCTAAAAGACGTGACCGTCGCAGACGTCATGACGCGTGAATGCCAGACAGTGGATGGCAACTTGAATCTAAGGCTAGTCGTCGACGAAACGCTTCTGCGTGCGGGAAATCGTTGCTTCGCCGTTCTGGACAACGGCGGACTTGCCGGGATTGTGACGCCGCACGAGGTCAAGAAAGTCGACCGCGCCCGCTGGCCTTACACAACCCTGTTTGACATCATGCGACCTCTGGAGGAAATACGCACTGTTACTCCGGAAACGCCTCTGAAAGCAGCGCTGGAAATAATGGGCAGGCGGGACTTGAACCAGCTTCCTGTAGTTTCAAACCACCACGTGGATGGCGTGCTCACGCGGGCGGGGGTTCTCAACTATCTGCATACGCGGACCGAACTGCAGGCTTGAGCCGGGCTGACGTCTACGCGACGACACCAGCCGTCGGGTCTTCGTCCTCGTCAGTGTTTTCCCGACATTTAATGGAGCACTGCTCTACATTGGCGTGAAAGTTGCCACTGGCGCGCCAAACACGCCCACGGCACCATTCTGCATCTGATGGGCCGTGTAGAACACGTCAATGGGCCGAATGCAATTGAGGTCCAGGTATTTTCAGGTGCTCCTCATTTCTAACGGCGCCTGCTTTTCTCCCTCAAATTACAATAAATCGAAGTTGGAGAGAGCTAGAACCGCGGTGGATGCTCACCGCCCGGTCGGCGGACGATCGGAGCTTTGAATGTCCTCTGCCGGAACAGCGAGCGCAATGAACCCTCGCCGTTCAAGAGGTCCTGTGGGCCCAATGGTCCAGGAGACATGATTTTCAAACCCACGCGCAAGCAGCGAGCGAAGCGACGGTATCAATTCGCGGAACACCTGAACAGCCAGTGAACTGGTGAAGCTTTGCGTGACTGCATCAGGCCCGTCTGCGTAAGCCAAGACTGTTCCAAAGAATCGATCGCCGATAGTGAAGACGAAGGCCGCCGTCCGGTTCCTCACCTTTGACCCAAACACGGCTCCATGCGGGCCGAACTGCTCGACGCGATTGTCGCCAGTTCCGGTCTTTCCTCCAACTGGGATAATCCGCCCGCCATTCAAAACCACAGAACCGTGTGCCCGTAGCCCGGTTCCGTGATCCACGACGCCGATGAGTTCACGCTGAAGGACTGCGGCCACAGCCTCGGACATGACGCGTTGGCCGTTCGCCGGTGCATACTCAAGAACCGTTTCCATCGGCGTTCCCTCCGCGAAATGGAGTCTGCGTATCTGGATAGATCGGTATCTGATACCGCCATTGAGAATGATTCCCGCCAGTGTAGCCAATGCTTCGGGATTATCCCCAGAAGATCCAATCGCGGTGGCAAACGAAGGCACGAGGTGCCGGAACGGAAAACCCAGCGCCGCCCACGATCGATGAATCTCCTTGAATGCATCGCGTTCGAGAAGGATTCGAATTCGTACATCCTGAGCCCGCTTTCGGGAACCCTTAAATAGCCATGAGTAGGTTTCCTGCCGC
>DATLVQ010000357.1:0-9041 GCA_035577325.1 Bryobacteraceae bacterium
AAGTTGACTCCTAACAATGCGCAGGTTTCGTACTGGTTGGGCACGGCGATTGTGCAGGAGAAAAAGCCGGAGAAGCAGCCCGCGGCGCTATTCCATTTCGCGCGCGCGGCATCGCTTGACCAGTCGCAGGGCGGTTTCAACCCGCAGGCGAAACAATCGATCGAGACTTACTTCGTGAATGCGTTTAACCGGTTTCATGGGCAGGACGCTGCCGAGCTAAGCAAGCTGCGCGAACTGGCAAAGGCGTCGCCGTTTCCGCCGGACGGCTTCACGATTAAAGACATCAACGAAGTCAAGGCCGCCAACGAGGAAAAATTCCGCAAGGAGAATCCGGCGCTGGCGCTGTGGATGACGCTAAAAGGGGCGTTGACGGCCCCCGATGGCCAGCAATACTTCGACACCAGCATGAAGGGAACGGAGGTTCCGGGCGGCGCCGGTGGCGTGCAGACGTTCAAAGGCAAGCTCATCTCGATGAAGCCCGCGGTGCGGCCGAAAGAACTGGTGCTTTCGATCGGTGACGGAACCACTCCGGACGCCACTCTGGTGCTGGATGCGGCGCTGCCCGGCAAGGCCGAGCCCGGTGTGGAAATCGAATTCGCCGGCGTTCCAAGTTCGTTCACCAAGGAGCCGTTCAACGTGACCTTCGACGTCGAGAAGAAGAAGATCGTAGGCTGGCCCGGCAAAGAGGCCGCTCCCGCGCGGCATCACACCGGCGCGAAGAGAGCCCCGAAGAAGGGATGATTTTCTAAATCTGTTTCGCTGGCCCTTGGGGCAGATGCGAGGTGGGCTGTCCTTCAGGCTTGGCTTTGGTCAGCAGCAGGCTGAAAATCAGGCGCTCGACCGGATTGACGCGGGCGTCACTCAGTCCCTGAAAATACCGGAAGAATTCGGAATGGCAATACGCCTGGGCCGCATGAGTTTGCACCAACCCGCCCAGCACGATCATCGAGATCGCCGTGGCCAGCCGCATTCGATTGGGGAACCATCGCCTCATGCTACTACTAAGACGCCGCTAACACCGGCGTCGTTAGCTTCCCGGGACAGAAAATGTGGCATGGTTTGATTGCCACCCTTGCAGGAGGCCCACGGCTCTTTGTTGTCGATAGTTAGATCCGCAGGTCCTCCCGCAAAATCGGCCTACAAGTTACTTGAGGCGCTAGTGAACGGTTACGGTAACGGCCGCCGTCGACCGTCCAAATTGGTTCGTGGTGGAGAGCGTGTACGTCGTGGTAGCCGATGGCGTGACCACGATGCTTGTACCGCGAACGGGCCCCACCTGCGGATCGATGATGTTATAGAGGCTGTTGCTGACGCTCCAGCTCAGCGTGACCGGCGACCCCGCAGTGACCGTGGAAGGATTCGCAGTGAAGCTGCTGATGGTGGGCGAAGGCCCGGTGGGCACGTTGGCATCCGTGTATACGGTGCCGAGTGCGACCACCTCAAAATTCGACGCGGTGATCTGCTTCAGCAGATTCAGATTGGTGTTGTTCCATGCGTTATCCGGCGTCCCGCTGATGAAAATCGCGCTGCCATTGTCGGCCAGAATCATCCCGTATTTCTTCAGAGCGGTCAGAATGACCTGATCGTCCGCCGGATAGCCGGAAATATCGAAGCTGGCTTTGAGGCGAAGCCGCGTACCCATAGGCGGAGCGTTGGGATCGGTGAGGGTGGAGGCCCAATGCGTGGCCGGAAGTACAAACGCGCGCCGCGTAGTAGGAACGGTAAAGCGCAACGCGTGATTGATGGCGCCGGCCGCAACTTCATCGTGGCGCGCCAGGCCGACGAAAATCGGAAGGCCTGCGGCGTCCGCCGATGTCCATGTGTACGGGCGCTGCTCGTTGATGGTCATGTCCCAGATGGCTGCCGAATCGGCGCTCCACTGCCCGCTCTTCAGATTCGCGTGATACAGCTCGTAAAGCCAGCAGCCGTCCTTCTCGAGCACCAGCACGTGGCGGTCCCCGTTGCCGGGCTTCGGATATCCCTCGATCAATGCGTTCGAGGGAATGGGCTCGGGCCCGGGATCGCTCTCGCTGGCAAACGCCCCCAGGGTGACTGTTACTTTAGGCTGCGTGCCCGCGACGGTCTGGTAGGGAATGCCGATGGTTTGATTGTGAAACGTTCCTGCGCCGAAATCGGGATGCAGAGTGACGGTCGCCCCAATGAAATTGATGATATTGGCCGAATTGGGATCGACCGGAGCCGTGGAAATATCCGTATTCCACAAACTGCTGGCTGGAAAAGGAACGAAGCCGTTGAGATTGGCGCCCTGACCGAGGCTCATGCCGCTGCATGTACCGCTTTGACCGAAAACCGTGCCGGTACAAAAGAGAATCGCTATTCCAAACGCTGCTCTGTTGAAAACCTTTCGCATATGCATCCTTTCTGAAATTGGACTCTTGGCCGCCGGTCAAGAGTCGGAATTGTGCGCTCCCGCTTCAGGTTGGAAAGACCATTGATCGGGATATTTGGTCAGCATATGCCGTCAGGTCAAAAAAACCACGTGATATCGGTCACACTACAACATTAAATCGAGAAATTTTCCTTTGGCACAAACTGGCGGATTGGGCCGCAGAGGGCCGAGTCCAGGAAGCGAACGCCGGCACTGCGCGGCTAGTTAGCTGCCGTGACTGCGATCGTTACGACGTTGCTCTGGGCGATACTGCCATCAGGACGGTGGGTGACGATCTGCACCGATACGGCGTCGCCGGTATGGATGCTGGTTGGAACCTGGGCGTTCACCTGGAATAACCCCGTATACCCTGGAGCTAACCCTGCGAAGGGAATGTTGGCCTTCAGCCCGTCGATCAGCACGTCGACGTGCGCGGTGGCAGGCACCAAAACATTGGTAGGCGCCGGTTGGCCCGTGGACAGGCTAATACCCACGGGGCCCAAGCCGGTAGCGTAGATAGAAATGAAATCCCCAGGCTTGGCGGGCTGGCTTGGTATTCCGTCGGTATGTGGCATCGCCACGATTGAAGTGTTGGCCAGCAGGATGGCGCCTTGCCCTCGCCCCGATCCATCCAGGGAGAAGATTCCGGGCGTGGTGTATTGCACTGTGGTGGACAGCGGAGACGAGATGCCAGTGGCGCTCTCCACGGTCAAGGTTAAGGGATTCCCCGGCGCGAGTTCGGGGCACTGCACATTGATCTGCGTTTCCGAAGCATAGAACACCGGCATATAGGCGCCGTTGGCCTTTACACGTACTCCATTCACTTCAATCGGAATCGGGCTGGTCGAGGCCGCCTTGGGCGCGGTGTTGGCAAATCCTTCGCCGAGGAATGTCGCTACGGCGCCGGGACTGCAACCGCCGTCATTCACATAACTCGCGGCATTGGCCAAAGCCAAAATCACGGGCGTATCCGAGCCTACGTTCACAAATACATTCTTGGAACTGGAAGCGCCGGCTGTATTGGTGGCAGTGAATTGCACGGTGTGCCCGCCAATCTGTGAAGCCGGCGGAACCCAGGTAAATATACCGCTGGCGGCGTCGAATGTAGCAGTCTGCGGAAGATCCAAAACCGAAAGTTTGACACCCATGCCCGCCGGATCATTCGCCGCAACCGTAAAGGCGGTGGTTTTGCCCGGGCGGGTAGATACCGGGCCGGGAACGATCAGCGCCGGCGGCGCAACGGCTATGGTGATCGTCTGCTGCACCGAATAGGAGCCGAAAGTGGCGGTGATTACTCCCGTCTGCTTCTGCGTCAACCCGCTGGTGGTTGCCTGGAAAGCGACTACGGATTGCCCAGGAGGTACAGGTACCGAGGAGGGAGGGGTCAGATGCGCATTGCTGGTAGAAATGCTGAGGGCGATGCCGTTCGAGGTCGCTGCCGCGCTGAGCGTGACCTGGCAACTCACTGCCGATCCGGCGCTGACCGATTGAGGCGTACAGGCTATCGCCAGCGGTTTGAAACTGACGAGCGATACGGCCGTGTTCGCAGATGCATTCTGAAGGGTTGCGGTAATGGTCGCGTTTTCATCGTGACTGATGGCCGAGGCCGTGGCAGTGAACACTGCGCTGGTGTTACCCTGGGCCAATTGCACAGAAGCCGGCACGTTCAACTGCGTGGTGCTCGACGATAGCGCAATGCTCAGCCCGCCTGTCGGCGCGGGCGACTGTATTGTGATCGTGCACGCGCTCTGCCCGGAGCCGGTCAGAGTCTGCGGACCGCATGAAACCGCGGCTGCCGCGGAATTCTGCGCCGCCAGGAGCGTGACGGATTGTGTCACGTTGCCGGCGGCGGAGATCGAAGCCGTCGTGCTGAACGGAACCGCCGCAGCGGTGATGGTGAACGTTGCGCTCGTCATCCCGGTTCCGATCGTAACCGTGGTGGGCATCGTGAGGCTGGCAGACGATGAAATGAGGGACGCTGAGGTGCTAGCCTGCGCCGGGTTGTTCAGCGTAAGAGTGCACGTGCCCGTTCCTGGAGTCTGGATGGTCATCGGGCTGCAGATTAGCGTGGCGCTCAAGGGTTGGTACACAGTAAGCACCGTCGTCCGTGACACCGTCGTGGTCGTTGCCGTAATGGTGTCGCTGATGTTGCCCGCGTCCGATGCCGCGTTGGCCGTAAACGTAGCTTTGTTGCTGCCCGGCGGTATGGTGACCGAGCCCGGCAGAGCCACCTTGGAGCTGCTGCCGGCGAGCGTCACGCCTACTCCCGACCCCGTAGCCGTCTTATTGAGCGTCACGGAGCATGTGCTGGAGCTGCCCTGGGGAATGTTTGCCGGATTGCAGCTGACCGAGGCCACGTTGGCTGAAGTGAGAACGCTAATGGGGAACGTCGTCACCGCGCCATTCATCGTCGCGCTCAACATCACCGTCAAGTCGGTCGTCGAAGCACCCGCGCTGGCGGAGAAATTCACACTCTTCAATCCGGCTAGGACCAGGACAGTGGCCGGTACCGTTACCACCGGGCTGTCACTGTTCAACGTGATAGTCAATCCGCCGGCGGGTGCATTGCCTGTCAGATTGACGGTGCAGGCAGCCGAAGTCGTAGTGGCGACGACCGCGGGCGCGCAACTCAGGCTCGCCAGCGATGCGCCCGCCTGGATCGTGAGCGTCGCGCTCTGCGTGGCTCCGGACGAGATGGCGGAGAGGGAGGCGGTCTGAGTGCTCGTCACCGCGAGCGTGCTGACCGCGAAATTGGCGCTCGATAAGCCCCCGGGCACCGTCAGCTGGTTTGGTACCGTGGCGTTCGGATTGTTGCTCGAGAGGCTGACCGGTGTGCCGCCACTGGGGGCGTTCCCGGTTAGATAGACCGTGCAAGAGCTGTTGCTACCGCCCGCGACCGTGCTGGGGCTGCACACCACCGATGACACGCCGGGTTGCGTCACCTGACCCGTCGTAAGCCCCAGAGAAAAATTCCTGGAATTTCCATTGAGGCTCGCCGTCAGCATGGCCGAGCTGTTGGCGTTGACCGCTACCGGTGCATTGGCCGTGAAACCGATGCTGCTTGCGCCCGACCCGATCGTTACCGATGGCGGCACCATAACCGCTGAGTTGCCGCTGCTCAGAGAGATGCTGGTCGCGCTAGTCGCCGCCCCGCTCAGACTCACCGTACAGGAAGCCGTGCCGGGCGGAGTGAGGCTGGCGGGTGTGCACATGAGAGTCGATAGCGCCGGCGGGCCGCCGGGCGCCATCAGAGCCAGCGTGAAATTTACCGAAACACCATTGAGGCTGGCGTTAAGCAGGGCCGAGCCGTTGACACTCATGACCGTCGGCGCGTTGACCGTGAACCCGGCGATGCTGGATCCGGCCGAAACCGTTACCGATGGCGGCACGCTTACCGATGGACTGCCGCTCGAAAGAGTCACGCTGGTCGAACTGGAGACGACGGCGCTCATATACACCGTGCAGGACGATGTCGCCGGCGGCGTCAAGCTGGCTGGCGTGCACAGGATGCTCGAGAGCGTGGGCGTGGAGGCCGGCTTGTTCAAGGTCAGCGTGAAATTCCTGGAAGCGCCGTTCAGACTGGCGGTGAGCAGGGCGGTGCCGTTCAAGCTCACCGCCGATGGTGCATTGGCCGTGAATCCGGCGCTGCTGGTTCCGGCCGAAACCGTCACCGACGCCGGCACGCTGACGGATGTACTGCCACTGGTTAGCGCCACGCTGGTGGCGCCGGCGACCGCACCGCTCAAATTCACGGTGCAGGACGATGTGGCCGGTGGTGTAAAGCTCGAAGGCGTGCACGTGAGGTTCGACACGGTACGGAGTGCTTGGATGATCGTAATAGTAGCGCCCGTTCCCGTCGCGCTAATCGAGGCAGCGTTGGCGTCCGACGCGGAGGCGGCTGCTATTGAAATGAAGGATGAAGTACTTGCCGTTCCGGCTGCAATTTGAAAGGTAAGGGTAGCGAGGCTGCCGTTGCCAATTGCGGTTGTATTGAAGCCTGCCACTATGCAGCGGATATCGCCGGGCGCGACAAGATTGCAAGTGGCCGATTTGCCAGCGGTACTGGCAGCGCCACCGGTTGCGAAGTAGGTGCCCGATACGGGACTTAGATCCGGCGAGACGAAAAGGAGGTCCCACTGCACCGCGGCCGGCTGCGCACCGCCACTCGAACTCAGGCCGACTCCAACCGTTACGCTGGCCCCGGGCGTCCCTGACCCTCCAGACAGGGACAGCGATACGCTTTGCGACCATGCAGCACCCACGGCCACGATGCTCAATAGCGTGAGCTTGATGCACCTTGCGATATACACCACTCGCCTTGGTCTCGTCATTTTAAGTCGCTGATCCACTCTTGTTTTTACTTACTTCTTTTTAGTGACTTATGCCGATCTAAACAAGATTGCCAATGGTTGGGCGGGGAAAATTAACCGCTATGCGGTATTCGTTGCTAACCCGAATTAGCGCTTTCGCGCATGGGTGGCGCAAACTGTTAACATTTTTGCGCAAATAGCAACTAACGGGAGCAGTACCTCGCGTTCGTACGGTGTCCAGAGTAAGCATAGCGGTCCGTTCTCCTTCCAGCCCGGTTTACAACCCGTACCGGACTGAATGCCGAATTTTTGTTGTCAACGACTAGTTGAACGGTGGCGCGATGAAACCCGTGGGGGAGGGTGAAATCTCGTACATTTCTAGCGTGTACTCGGTAATATTTCTTACACTACACCAGAACTGGAAGATCTTCAACCCAACGCTACAAAAAAATGAATTTGGCAGTAGCGCGCGAACCGCCCGAAGGCGAATGAAGGGTGGCGAGCAGATGGCCCGGCCCAACGGCCGCCGGCGAGCATGCAGGATTTCGCATTGCGTCTCCGATATCGAAGGCATGGACAGCTCGCCAACGCCGAAGTTCTGCCGATGGTCCATCTACGTCCGATACGCTGAAGGTTCCCGAGGATATATTATGTCCGGCATTTTGTCCTGGTTAAGATTCGGTTGGCGCCGCCATGTGGAGACCGGTGAAAGCAAGATTTGAGCGTCGAGTCGACGAGGCCCTCAAAGCTGAGCGCGCGCTTCAGGGGTCCGCTCAACGACTATCAGACAATTCTTGCGTCGCCATCATTTGAAAACCTGGTCGACAGAGGGATGAGCAGCGGTTCTCGCACCCCGGCGAGTGCTGCGGGTTTTCCAGCGAAGATCTGAAGGCCGCGTCGCGACCCATCGCGCGCGTGCGGCCTGATACCTGACTTCTTGCTGTCCCCCTGGCGTTCTGGCCAGCCGCGGAAGCACGGTTGACATCGCGGCCGAGGCCCCAAGCCAAAAATCCTTTCAGGAAAATCAAACAAGTAGTGCTCTATTACTTTTCTTCCCGTTTACTAAGGTATACACTACGGAGAATGACCGACCGGAATCTCGAAGAAGCCATCTACCAGCTGCAGAAGCTCAACACCGAGAATGGCGTTAAGAGACTAGTGGAGGAGGCGGCGCAGTTGCTCGCGAACGGCCGCCAGATTGAGGCCAGCGCCCTGATGGAGAAGGCGGAGGCGATTCTTGCCGCCAAGTCCGGCAAGCCTTTGCCCGCTATGAATCACCACTCTTCGACTCCGGTTTCCAACCAGGTGAAGCCAAAAGTGGAGGAACGCGCAAAAGTGGACGAGCAGGCGATGGCGAACATGGCAGGCAAGCTGGCTGACGGCCTGTCAAAAATCCTTATGGGCGCTTTTCAGGAGCTAGAGCGCCATATCGTAGGCGAAAGCCGCAAGATCAGCACGTCGATCGAGGAACAACTCGGGCGGCTGCAGGCCACGGTTCAGAGTTTCACGCAATTGCAGGCCAAGTTTGAACAGCTTACAGAAACGGTTTCCGAGCAGCGCTCGACGGGCACGTCGATCGTGCAGAAGTTCGAGAAAGTTTCCACCAGCGTCACGGCGCTCGAGGAAGTTTCGACGCGCCACGAAAAAGAGATTGGCGCCATACGCACCGAGTCGACAGCTTTACGCACGGAGGCCACGGCATTGCGCGCGGAAACCGGAGCGCTGCGCGGCGAGACAACGGCCTTGCGCAACGAGGCCAAAGATTTCTCCACCGTCATCACGCATCAAATGGACGGCCTTTCGGCGCGGGTCGGGCTGCATCATGAAGAGCTGGGCGGGCTGAAGACCACGGTTTCGGATATTTCGCGCAAAGTGTCCGGGTTCATCGAGCGCATCGACCGGCAAGGCGAGGTGCTGCGCGCCCTCAACGATACGCAGATCCGGCGCGCCGCCGCTCTCGATGAAGTTCTGGGCGTGCTGACGCGTCTCAAAGCGCCCGCCGAACAGCTGGTGGCCGCCGCCGCCGGCCAGTTGTAAATCCGAGCGGCTGCGAAGGCGCTCCAATATTTCAGACTCATACGGCGGTAGCCGCGCTGGTGCCAGCGCGGCAGCCATCCAAAACCAGTCCTCCGTCATACATCTTGGACGATGGTTCCCTGATGGTAGACGATCTGCCAGCCCTGTGCCGTATGCTGCCAGATCGTGGAACGGAGGGTCTTACGCTCCTCGCTCTGCGTCAACGTGTAGGTAAGGAGATAAACATCTTCGGCCAGTTTCCGGCAATGAAATTCGGTAGTCGGGTCATAGACTAGAACCACACTCCTGAAATTCGGCAGTCTCCC
>DATLVQ010000358.1:0-14653 GCA_035577325.1 Bryobacteraceae bacterium
GCTGCAGCCGGCTGAAGCCTCAGCGGTACAACCCCCCGAAACAATGCTTACGGTGCAGTCCCCGAAGGCGACTGAAAACCAGTATCTCGCGGCTGAGACGGGTCGGCAGGTCCGCCTGTTCCTGCTGAAATGGGCAGATGCGGAAAAGAGCACGAACGTCGATGACGTTGGTGATTTTTATGCGCCGAAGATGAGCACGTATTTCACTAAGGTGGATGTTACGCGTGCCACGGTTCGTGCCGCCATAGCACAAGATCATGCGAGATATGGAAGGATGATCGTCTGCTCCATCAAGAACATCAGCGTGGATGTTGTCGATAGCGACCATGCCGTCGCAACGTTTCGTAAACGGTGGCAAACGGCAGGACCTCAGGTCTCGATGGGTGAGGCGCAAGAACAGCTCACACTCATCCGTGATCAGGAAAGGTGGCAAATCGGCGCGGAGAAAAGGACCAAACTATATTGGATGCGGAAAGAGCATTATGATCCAGTATCACCTCGAACGGCTTGCGCAGCCCAATGAATTGGGTTGGCCATGCTTGGAATTCGTGAAGCATCTTACGTGCCAATCGCGATCGCCCAGCGCCACAGGCTGGCGCAGGCGAAGGTGCCGATGGCAACTAATCCAAATGCTGTCACTGAGATACGTATGAGGCGTTGTTACTTTTCTGCACGGCCGCCTGAGTGAGAGCCGAAGGTGTTCGCATAAACCTTCGTGAATTCCGCGCCAAAGAAGAAGAGTTGTGCCGAGTAATACACCCACACGAGCAGTATGACAAGCGAACCGGCTGCGCCGTAACTTGACTCGAGGCTGGCTTTTCCCAAATAGAGCCCGACGACCTGCTTGCCCGCGGTGAAGATCAACGAAGTGACCGGTGCTCCAACCGCTACGTCGCGCCACTCGAGGCGGGTGTCTGGAAGCAATTTGTAAATGGCTGCGAACAGGCACGTAATCACAAGGAAGGAGATGAGGAACGTTGCGAGATGCAACACCGGTTCTGGAGTTGGGAGGAATGAGCCCAATAATTTCTCCATCGCTGCGATCCATGCATCCAGGACGAGAGAAACCAGGAGCAGCACGCCGGCGCCGACCATCATCGTGAATGAAAAGAATCGTTTGGTTAGCAACCGCGTGATGCGAGCGAGACCTCTGTTGCCACAGTCGCGGTGAACATGCCAGATTGTGTTCAGCGCATCGCGCAACTCCACAACAACCGAAGATGCTCCAAGCGCCACTGTTACCACACCAAGTAATGTTGCAACCGTGCCCGTTCCGGGCTGCCTGGCGCTCTTGACCACCTCCTGAATTGCCGCTGCTGCGCTGCGGCCGGCCAAGCCCTGGATTTTTCCCACTAGCTGGCCGCGAGCGGCTTCTTTCCCATAAACGAGCGCCAGCACAGCGATAAAAACGACAAGAACAGGCGCTAGGGACAACAGGATGTAAAATGCGAGCGCGGCGCTGAGGCGTGCGCCGTTATCCTGGTTCCACTCGGCGGCCGCCTCTTCAAAGACTCTTAGCAATCGCTTGCAGAGTAGCCAGCCAGAGTTCCGGAGATGACGCGGGATAACATGAAAAAAGGCGTGCAGACCCAAGACGGACTGTTTAGACATGCCGTAGCCTTGTCTCAACGAAGGAAAATCCCCACGATGCATGACTCCCCTTGGCATGGGGGTCAGAAGCACGGCCGTCCAGGAGTCGACTCGGCATGCACAACCATCCAATACATCCCATCAGCCGCCTACTCCTATTTCTCTCCCTGCCTTCACCGAAACTGCTTCTTGTAGAGGAGATTGATGCTAAAGATCCCATTCTGGTCCCGGGTGGCGACAGCGGACCATTGCTGGTTCATCGTCCACTCCGCGCGTATGATTTGAGTATTTGGATCGTTGAGCGGCGTCACGTAGGTGAAGGTAATGTTGGTGGCGATTCGCTGTTGCAGGGCGATCTGGGCCTGTGGCAGCGCAGATCCGCTGGCAAACGTCGGGTCAATTTTCAACTGGGTGACCCCGAATACCCGTTGCAGGCGACTGGCGATTGGGTCCGCCAGGGCTTTGCCGACGAGCGCCGATTCGCCCATCTGTTGGTAGCTCTGTGAGGGTTGCGAAGGTTGATTGGCCAGAAGCGTCGGGTCTGAGGTGGGGGCCTTTCCAGTAGCCAGCAGTGCCACGATTTCCTGGAACTGGAGCGGCGGGTCCGACGTGTAGGAGAGTTTCATATTATCGAGCGGACCCGTCACTGTCAGCACAACATTGACTCCCTTGGCCTCAGTCTCGAGACTCAGGTTGAGCACGGGCTCGATGCGGAGCGGATTATAAAATGAGATAGTTCCGGAATTCACGGTATACGTGGCGCCGAAGAAGGCGATCTGGCCTGCCGTAATCGAAGCTCTTCCGACTACGCCGATTTGCGAGGCCGTTCCGCGAATATGAAGATCCGCGTCAGCTTGCAGGTTCTGTGCAAGCGCGGACTGGAGAGAAATGGAAGGAGATGTGCGCACTCGTATGTCTAGCTTCATGTTCTGCAGCAGCGGCGAAGGCGCGCTCGGCACCTCCATAGGCGGGGCAACCCGCGTTAACGCGAGTCCGAAGTCACTCTGCGGCGCGTAAGTAAGCCGGCCAATTGTCAACATACCCGATACCAGGCTCGCGCGAGTCGTCCCCGCCAGCGTGATGTTCCCGTCGGCTATGGCGCTCACACCCTGCTGCAGGCGCATGCGTACGTTCGCTGCGGTGGCCCGCAGGCCTAGACGCACCGTTTCTCGAAACGCGATAAAACCGCTCAGCGTGACTTTACCGCCACCCGATTCAGCGGTCAGGCCTCGCACGGACGCGCTGTTTCCATTGAATAGCACCACGCCATTGATGTTTGAGAGCCCGTTAGGGAGCGTCGCGTAGCTCAGGGATGCCTTTTGCAGCTCGAGCTTCCCGTTGACCAGCGGCTGCGTCAGCGTGCCGTGAACCGTTGTCGCCAGTACTGCGCTGCCCGACGAAACTATATCTCCATCGAACTGCTGCAGCAGATTCAGATTTGTGTGGGCGTTTACAGAGAGATCGAGTTCCCGCGCGCGAAGTGAAACCGTGCCGTGCGCCTGAAAGTCGCTTTGCGGACCGGTCAAATGGAGGCTTTCGATCCGCGCCCGGCTGCGGTCCAGCGTGGCCGTGATCGGTCCGGCATTTTGGATCATTATGGCCTTTCCTCCATCCCCTGGCTCCGGAAGGGCGCTACACCGCAACTGCGTGAGTTTGAGGGAACCGCGCAACTCGTCTGCTTTCAACACTGGGCCGCTCAACGTTGCTTGTCCAGACGCTACCGCCTGCACTCCCGGTAGCCCACTGCCGCCCGGTCCTCGCAATTCCTGCAGGCGCCTCCACGTCACGTTGTTGAACGTCAGTACCGCATTTACGGGGTAGTCGCCGGTGAGATCGGCCGTGCCGGTTCCGTGAATCGAAGCGCCTGCGAGGCTCGAATCAAGCTTGAATAAAAGCCGGCCACGGGTAGTATTTGCGTTTAGCACCAAGTCGCCGAAGTTCTTCCCCTGAACCGAGATTCCGGTTCCATCCAGACTTGCATTCAGATCATGGAGCCGAATGCGAGGCTCAGCTTCACTAACGGTTGCCTCTCCCTGGGCCGTAATCTTCACCGTGCCACCTAGGCCCGGCCGAATTTCTTGCAAATTGCGCGCACGAGCAAAGTCAATGCGGTTGCTGCTGACTCGAAAATGAAGATTTCCTGCATTCAGGTTGCCCGCTGGATGGTCGTAACGAGCGGCGAGGTCGATTCGCGACGGCCCGGATACAATCTCGAACTGGGAGATATCGATGCTTCGCGCGAGATAAGTGGCGCGTACACGTACATGCTCTAGCGGCTCGTCGTGCAGCACCGCATTGGCCAGATCCAGTTCCACGTTCCCTTGCGGATTTTTCATCGTCCCGGCGAAGTGGGCCGCGCCCGAGAGGCGGCCTCTTGCAGGAATATCGCTACGCTTCGCTAGAGCAAGTGCTTGCTCAATCGGAAGGTTACTGATGGCGACGTCCGCGGTGGTCGGGTATTGACGCACGAGTTGCGTGTCTCCGGTCACCCGTATCTTCGAGCCAGCAAAGTCAGAGACCGCTTCGTAATTCACCGTCTGGCGTCGCGTTCGTGCTTTGACATTGATATCGCCATAGTTCTGTTCGCCGACGCGGAGCCCGCGTGCCGAGGCGTCTGCGTCCACCGCCGACAGCAGAAATCCTGCTTGCTCCTTGTCGCCAATCTTCGCCTGGGAAAGATTGCCAGTCACGTCAGCCTGCAGCCGCAGCCTGCCTGCCGCATTCGGCCACTCCCGTTGCAAGGTCCGGAATTGCGCCAGATCTAATTCACCGCTTTGGATATGCACGTGGACGGTCCCCATAGCGAAAGTATCGCGAGGATGCTGAAAGTCAGCCGTCATCTTCAAATGAGAGGTTCCGGCATCAAATGACGCGGCCGGAATGATAATGAGCCGGTCGGTAATGTCCGCATGGGCCTGAAATTGATCGAACGGTTCGCCGCGAATCGTGCCCTTTGCTGCAAAGAGGTCGGCTGCACCGCGGGGATTCCCGACGGTACCGTTAATCTGCACATTCGCGCTCAGCGCGCCTGCATAACCCTCGCTTGGCTGGCCCGCTATAGCGACGATATCCGCCAGGTTGCCGTTGCGGATGGAAGCTTCAGCTGAAAGGCGTTGGTTCGGCGTGATCCTCCAATTCTTCAGGCTCAGAGCGCCCTTGAACTGTGCCTCCATTGTCCGCCGCTTCAAGCTGCCATTGTGGATCTCAACGTGTGAGTTAGAAACACTGCCATCAAATGCCAGTGTTTCGACATGGCGGCGCTCTATACTGAATTGATTTGCCATCGCATGGACCGTAATATGGGGGGAACTCAATTTTCCTGTCACCACAGCCCGTACGGTGGCCGGGCTGCCGTCCAGAGTCATTGGCACCTTGCTCTGCAACGACGCGACTGCGACAAGGTCATTGAAGTCGCGTGTCGTGAGAGCGACATTCAGTTGCTTGCCGAGCGAGCCATTCAGGGTCAAT
Organism: Bryobacteraceae bacterium; assembly: GCA_035577325.1. Taxonomy (GTDB): domain Bacteria; phylum Acidobacteriota; class Terriglobia; order Bryobacterales; family Bryobacteraceae; genus QHXW01. Next base: position 5,059 of record DATLVQ010000358.1, read on the forward strand.
CGAGTGTTTGGCAGCGCAAGAAAGGAATCGCGGATAGTGATAATGTCTGTCACTCCGGCGTAATCCGCATACAGCCGTCCCGACATCGGAATGCCGCGCTGCCCGGGTGCGATGGAGAGCCGCACCAGTGCTGATATGCCCTGGGCGCCCGGCGGGTTGAGGTCCCCTTGAGAAGAGATGGAACCCGATACCACGCCGTCATAAACCAGGTCCTTGTGCCACATTCCCTTCACCGCCGCGCGTAGATCCAGATGGCGCAGGTTGCCATTCAGCTCGTAACGACTAAAGCCTTCAGACGAGCCGCTCCCTATGAACTCACTGCCGAGTGCGGCCAGCCGCAGTGCAGCCACGATCCGGCTGTTCACGGCTGTGGCGTTTACGTCAAGATCCACGTCGGGCGGCGAATCTAAGGAAAGCGAAAACCCAGAGGCGTCTTGTATGTCAGCCAGCGAGAGGCGTCCCCTGATGTGCACCGAAGTCTTCGGATTGCGCAGATTTGCCATCGAGGCGCTAATTACCACCCGGGAAGCAGCCGTGGAAATCTCGGCGTCGCGAACCTCGATCCGGTCTCGTCCGAGTGTGACAGGTAAGGCGATCGTGAACCTCACGGGCGTTTTACGCCCGGATATCACATATGCCGGATCAAGCGAAACTCGGCCTTCGTAGTCCTGCTTCAGTGTGTTGTAGCCAAGTTGTATGTGAAGGTTACTGCAGCTGACGTTGAACGGTTGCTTTCGGGAGTTGAATGCGAGCGAGCCGTTGGTTAGTTCAAAGCGGCCCACCGCGAGATCGACGACGGTCGCCAGCGGAGAATTGGCGGAATCCGCCTTCTTCTTCGGCGCAGGCGCGTTGGTCTCGCCGTTGGGAAAAACGATGATGTTCGCCTCGAAGCGGTCGATACCGAGGTAGGCAACATCGAAAAAATGTGTGGCGCGGGCCATCAAGCGCAAATCCAGTTCCGCGCGACCGGCTCGCAGAAACGGGGGTGCTCCTGCCGGCTCGCTGCCATGGATCACGAAATTGGTTACGATGGCCCGCAGACGGACCGGTTCAAGCGAAAACGAGTCCATATCCACCTTGCCACCCGTGGACTCTTCCAAAGCCACAATGACCTTGTGCTTTACGTAAGCGCGGAACCATTCAGTCCGCATTGCCACGCTCAATGTCACCACGGCAAAGACCGCGAGAGCGGCCAGAATCATTAAAAGATTGCGTATTGTTCTGAATCGCCTGCTCATTGAAATGCACCTTGCCGGTATTCAATATGAGTCCGCTTGCGTTCCCGCTCGAGCCATCCAGCGAAATCCTGATTCACCCGTTCGCCCTCGAGCAACGCGCGGATCTTCGGCGCGAGCACTTCGAAGGTGTTGTTCCGCGGATAAGCGCGCTTCAATTTCTCGAGATGCTGGTCGTAGTAGCTGCGAATTTCTTCGTCGGTTACCAGAACACCAGGGCGGAATCTTTGGTCGATGAATCGCAGCACCGTGACCTGCCACAAGAGATGTGAACGAAGCTGGTCCTCTCCAATTCCGTAGTGCGAGAGTGCTGCCTGAAGACGCTTGTCAGAGCCTCGGAATCGATCTTGCCTGAGCTGGTTCAACAACACGTCTGCATCAGTCGCGGCCGGGGGCACATAGGCGCCATTCTCAATCTCGCTTTTGATGATCGCCTGGTCGATCAGGCGCTCGACGGCTTGGTGCTTCGCGTCGCCGCCGAAATTCGGCTCATCGCGATTCAGAAACTCTGTCAGGCGCAACTCGTGGTCGATGTCGCTTGACTTGATGACCCGATTCCCGACCACGACCGCCATGCGATCGATCACTACGGCCCCGGGCAGTAAGCCCGCGAGAATCAGCAGCAGTACTGAGATTCGGATCAGCATCAGAATGTCTGCCCTATCGAGAAGAAGAACTGAAAGTGACTGATGCTTTGCCTCGTGCCCTGGCAGAAACCCGGTAATTGCGATGGCGGCAGATTGGGATTGCACTGCAGGATTTGGACCGGCGTGCCCTTGAACCCGACGAACGAAGGCGGGTTGATGCTGTAGGCGAGGTCCGCCCGAATTGGCCCAATGGGCGTGTGATAGCGAAGGCCGAAGCCCACGGCATGAACTGTATAATCAAAATCTTTTAGATCGCGCTGGGTAAACCGAAAGGAGATGTTGCCCACCGAGCTAAACACGTTCCCCATGTCGTGAAAAATCACGCCGCGAATATTTTGACCAATGAACGGGAACCGCAGTTCGATGTTATTAAAAAAAAGAGCATTTCCGCCCAGTGGAAAGCCCGTCGGCTGAGAAGAGTGCTGGCCCGCGAGCAGGGCGGCCCCGGTATCTCGGGGCCCGGCCTGGTTGAACGGGAAGGCGCGTAACGAATCGGCACCACCGCCGAAAAAGCGTTCCGGCAGGGGAACGGATTGCTGGTCGGTGAGGCCCCTAGGAGCCGTAAACGGGGCGATCACGCCGAACTGCGTTTGACGCGCCAGGATAAGGTTCTTTGTCAGTCCGTAGTAAGTCGAGTTCCGCAAGAGAATGCGCCCGAAGCTGCGCTGCGAGCCGAAGAATCTACCGGTCACCCCGACGTCCGCCGAATTGTAAATGCCCCGATGCGGATCGGCGGAATTATCGCGCCGATCTTGCACAAAGCCGCCAGACAACAGGCCGATGCGCACGGGTTGAAGCAACTGGGGGACTAGCAGCACGGGGATCACGACACTGCCCACGCTCACACGGCGATAGCTGAATCGAAACAATGCCGTTGACGCTTTCGATAACTTCTGAGACAGCTGTACGGACGCCTCATCCCGCTTCGAAGCAAATGTGCGCACGTTGCGGGAATTGTCGTATAGAACTGTGAAAGTAAGGTCCCGGCCATCCACATTTCTGATTCTCGGCGCTAGATAGCTCATCGACCCACGAGTTTCGATCGATGAGTACAGGCCGCGAAGCGTGACAGTGTGGCCCAGTCCGAAAAAGTCAAGACGGCTGACGTCGAGCGAAAACAATGGGCTGAAGCCCGTAGCTCCACCGGGCGACGAGAAATTCTTCGTGTTGGGTGTTCCAAAGCGCGCGACATCGGCACCCAACCCCAATGACAGATGGTAACGGTTAGCTTCCTCAAAGTTGTACAGAACGTACTTGTGATCTGTGTCGCCTTCCGGATTCTCGATCGCGGTGTCGACGCGCGCGAAAATACCAAGATCGTACATCCTCTTTTGAATGTCGATCTGTTCGATGGGTGAAAGCGGATCTCCGGTTTTCAGCGTTATGTTCTTCTCGACTAGGGACTTGCGGGTGGTTCGTAAGCCGGACGTGGTGACGGCGCGAACGTATTGGCGCCTCCCTTCCGTGATTTTGTAAGTTACATCGACATGCTGGGGGATGCCGCTCGGCTGCCACTTCGCATCGAGAGTCGCGTCCGGAAAACCATGGGCATAATAGTACGTCAGTATCTGATTGCGGTCGGTGGCTAGATTTAGGTCGGCAAACGGTTGACCAGCGACGGATGCGAGGCCAGCCAGCAGTTCCTCGCGATTTGCCTGCTTGATTCCTTCAACGGCGAGATTGTCGACAAACCACTGCGGACCTTCGACGATATTCACAGTCACCGACGTCCGGCCCGGGTTGACCTCATTCCGCTCAATCACCGAGCTGACCTTCACATCACGGAATCCATTCGCGCGGTAAAGATTGACGATGTTTTCTTCATCCTTGCGCCGAGCCGCTTCGCTGTAGCGTCCGTGCCGCAAATTGAACGACGCAGGCTCAATAAGCATTCGCTCGCGGATATCACTAGTGGTGAAGTACTTGTTTCCGGTGATTTGCAGTCGCATCAGCTTCTGACGCTGTCCGAGAGAGATTACATAGTCGATCGTCTGGACGTCATTCTGGGGGGGGTGGATGCGGAAGTCGACCACAGCCTCGAAATAGCCCTTATTTTGAAAATAGTCGCGCAAGTTACGTTGTCCCTCGATCAACAAGTCGTTATCGACTGCGCGTTCCTGGAAGATGGGCACATATCGTTTCAGTACCCTTCTTGAGACCTTAGCCTCTACCGCCTCTACCCTTACCTTCGGGCCGGGGGAGACGTTCAAGTTTGGGCGGGCACGCCGCTGCCTGGAGTCGTAATCAATCCCTCCAAGCTCCACACGAGCAATCAGGCGGTCATCATTTTGATATCTCGCGACGATACCGAGAAGGCCCTTGCGGGTCCGCGCTTCGGTCACTTGGCGCCACCAGTGAATGACTGGCACGCGCCATCCGGTAGCCCGCACAATGGTTGCGTCGGACAATTTCACGTCGCTGTTGATGGCGGGCATTTCGTATTTCGCCCTTTTGCGTTCCTTAATCTTGAAGGTGACAAAGACCTGCTGGGTATTGCTGTCTCGATCCACCCTTGGCACGATCTCAGCTTCATACAGGCCGTTGGCCTCGAACAGATGCTTCATTCCTTCGAGCGCGTGGGTCAAGTCCTGCTCATGAAACGGAGCGCCCAGACTCAATTGCGTCGCACTGATGATTTGCCCGCGATTCGGAGGTGTATTAATCCCGCCGTCCACCGTTACTCCACCCATGAACCAGCGATTTTGAGTGACAAAACGAATGATCACTCCATTGCCGGAGGGTTCTGCCTCAACGACGATGTCGTCGAACTGGCCCGTGGCGAACAAGCCATCGATAGCAGCGGCCACCACCTTTGCGCGCAGAGGCTCGCCTAATCGCAGCGGTTGCGCTTTGGCCAAATCGGCAGTGTCAAGTACCTGTCTAGGCGAGAACTGAATGCCTACGATGGGTTTGCCTTCGAACTGGGAGACCTGAGCGTGCAGGTCTAGAACAAGCACACAGGCCGCGGCCAGCAACTGCAACGCCGCCCACGAACTGAAGGCTCCTGCCACGGAGTACCAGTGGCGATTGCTACGCCGAACTGAGCAACCTAAGCAAGACACTTCGAATTCCGCGACTACCGGGCATTGCCGCCGTCATGTGGGTCCCGTCGCCTCGCGCAATGGTCCACGGGGAATCCGCTAACGTGGGCGTCGAATTACGATGCTGCACGCTATGAGCCAATCCTGCGATCGCGAGTGTACGATCGAATCCATCGCAGCAGACGCGCCAAATTAGAATAGATAGACTCTCAGAAAACTGGACAGTGCTCTCAGTTGGCCTGTGTCCCACCGACTCGAGTTTGATAGCCAGGCCGCTCGGGCAAAAGTGCCTGTCTCCTCCGGTAAAATGTTCCCGGAAAGCGACAAGCGGGCTGTATGAGGTGGGAGTGGCGATTGATACGATTTGCACCCCAATGGGTGAACGGATTTCGATCCGCTGAGGATGGCATGCAGGGCGCGTAGACCCGTGGCACGTGCTCGATACTTCTCGGCGGGGAGTGGAGACGCTTGGCACAGTAACTGTCGACAACAAGTGTCGGCCATCGAAAAATCGGGCACCCAACTCCAGCCTCTGTTTTATTTTTGGTCTTTGGCCGGTCGATTGCTCCCGGAGTTCAGATAGCGAAGGAGGTATATGTTATTACAAGAACGCGGCGCTCATTTCATCGCGGGTTGTGGTTTCGACCTCAGCGGAGGCTGTTTGATTGGTCTGCTGTATGCGCCCCAAACGACTGAAGAACGTGCCGCGAGATCCTTGCCGCTTTTGAACATCCGCCGACCGCGTCAAAGCTAGAGCAGAGGATACGGGCGATTTGGTTGACGTGCAGAGCGCCTGCCTGCACCATGAGGCAGACGAATTCCTATACTGCGGAAACGCAGCAATCCAGGTGGGCAGCGCTGGCATAGAATCGACCTGGAAGCAGGTGCGAAACTCTATCGCCAAGGACGCGCTGACAGCACGTAGAACGGGTCGTTATGAATTGCGGGAACGAGGCCAGCGACCACCAGAAGGATGCGCTGCCGATGCCGTCGAGGTGGAGGGGCCTGCGGCGTCCTCCGCCAGTCCGTGTGCTAAGAACGGGGAACGGGCTTTCTATGCAGGATGATGTGTTTCGATGGGTAATTTCCATCGCTGTTTTTCTTGCGCTTCTCGCGTCTGTCGTGCAGGTTGTGCTGTTATTCGCCATTTACCGCTTGTGCAAGGCCGCCCAGAACAGGCTGCTGCCGTTGATGGACGTGATTACGCCCTTCATCGGCAGGACTCACCTTTTCATGAATGAAAGCGCCCTCAGATTCTCCCAGATCGCGACCGTTACAAGCCATACCGGCCAAGCCGTAGAGTCTCTGGTAGAGAACGTAAACCATTTGGCGGAGGCGACCAAAGATTTGACAGAACGGGCGCGCGCTTCGGTGGCGCGCATCGAGGGCGCCATCGATCAGACGCTGGAGCAGGTGAACCAGGCTGGTGATGTAATGAAACAAGCGATCCATGCGCCCGCAAAACATGTTGAGGGCATCACGAACGGCATCCGAGCGGCGCTTTCGGTGGTGGTGCACCGCGAACGTGAGTGAAGTGCGCCGAAACGGTATCGCCTGAACCGCCAACGCCTCCTTGCATCGAAGTTCTTCGGCCGCGAGCCGGATTAATCCGCTACTGGGTACTCTACGCGCTCGGAGCAACGGCAACTGCCTTAGACATCGGTCGGTAATCGCGGCAGATGGGCTCTGATCGGCCCAACCGTCTGGAGTTTTCAAGGCCGTTTCCCTCGCCCAGCATGGTCCGGAAACTTGAACGTTAGCTTACGATCAAGTGCTGGCTTGAGCAAAGACTACACAAGGACCTTTCGCCTGTGAGAATCGGTGTCCCGATTCTTCGGTGACCTCATCGGCAGGCGTCACAACGAACAGGGTATGGCTTGCTTTCGGACGCCAAAAAGAATATGCTCCCTCCTACCAGAGGCCATGCGCCCGTGCTGGCCCACAAGACAGGAGGTCCTCATGCGCTCCCTTCAACTGGTCACCGGAATGTTGTTACAAAGAAGTAAGTGGCACATTGCTCCTACTACTATATGGCTTGAAGACAGTTGGCATTGGTGGGAAAGGAAACTAAAACTAGTTAAAGGAATTGCCCGCCAACTACCGTGGCCCCGATTGTTATTGCCAGCGCTCGGAGCGCTTCTCCTAACCGGCCTCTTTGGTCTTGGCTACCAAATGCTGCAACGATCTGCTCCCGGACCGGGACTGGCCAAGAATTCTGGGGAAATCAGCTTGGCATTGCACGTGGAAAGACAGGGTAGTGATCTCCTGATAACCTGGAACCGGAATGCGACAGCCATCTTACAGGCGACAAACGGTATTCTCCGCATCCGGGACGGCAACTTTCCACAATGGGAACTTCGACTCAGACCGGAGCAACTTAGGAACAACGGCGTGCTCTACACGCCGATGAGCAGCAACGTGCAGTTCCGCATGGAAGTCTCTGCTAACAGCCGGCAAACGGCGAACGAATCGGTCCTGGCCTTGAAGGCGACAGTTCACGAGACCGCGCATGCAAGCCAGCAACACCCTCCATTGACCAGGCACGGTCTCAGCCAAAACCCCGTTTCGTACACCGTACAGGTGGGGACATTCCGGAATCCTGGCAATGCGGAGCGCCTGCGCAATGAGATGACGGCCCGATATGGCTCGACACGTTTGGTCTCCCAAGCAAGCAACCCGGCTCTGTGGCGCGTCTTAGTCGGACGCGAAACAACAATTGAAGGCGCGGGCAGACTGGCGGCGCGAATCCACTCCGATGGCCTGGGAAGGACTACACAGACCTTGGTGATACGGGAAGCCGACAGGGATCCAGGCCATATAATCGTGAAATAGCGCGACGGGTTATCGGTCGCGACGTGAGTTTTACCATCGAGAACTCACGAATGGTTTGTCAAGCCCTTACTCCCATGATCTAGTTGCAACGCGTAAGGTTTCTCACAGAGCCCTTCTCTGTAAGCGTAGGAATCCTCGCAAAATTAGGTGACAATCCGCTTGATGGCAAAGCGAACGCAGTGCTTACCTCCTCGTGGAGGCAGCTTCGATCAGGTCCCATTCTGAGGCCGTGACTGTTCATAGAGCGTAAGTGCCATCAGAGAAGGAAACGGATCATGGGAATCCAGACGCTAGGAAAAAACCTGGCAGTCGATGCCTCTCCCCGGGTGCGACTCCATCCGGTAGCGACACGATTCAGGTTGGGGCGACCCCTGTGGTTTTCGGCTGGTATAGCGCTTAGCGTGCTTATCTCCTGTTTGCGCTTTCTGAATTACCATGAGCTGCCGCATTTATTGTTTGTGGCCCGACCGCCCGATGCCCCCAACAACTCCCTGTTATTGCAGGCGGCCTCGCAGGGAACAGATCTGCGCGTAACCTGGAACCGGAGTGCCACGGCCGTTACAAGGGCGCGGACAGGGCTCCTCTCTATCCATGATGGCGACAGCTCGCCGAGAGAACTGCGCCTGGATGCCGACCAGCTTCGCACAGGAAGTCTGTTGTATTCGGCCGGCAGCAACAAAGTTCAGTTCAGCCTACAGCTCTTCGAGCCCGATGGCCAGAATGTTAGCGAATATGTCCTGGCGCTCAGCCCCCTGCGAATGCCGGTACCAGGCAATGACACGGAACCGACAACATCTGTTGGGCCAACAAGCATACCACCCGAGTCGTTGGATTCAACCTCTATAGGCACCGACCAGTTGCCGGCGAGAAAGGCGCGTTCGGAAGTGGTCTCGCGAACTCCACGGTCAACGGAACAGAATCCGCCCAGAGCTACGGCAAGCGCTAGCGATCTTGCGTCAGGACAAGTCGTTCGGCGTATTGTCCCCGACGTGCCCCAAAAAGCGAGAGGCACTCTTCAAGGCACTTTGCGCGTCCGCGTGCGCGTCCGGGTTGATACTTCCGGCAGCGTGACGGACGCGAAATTCAATTCCCGCGGACCGAGCAGATACTTTGGCGGCTTGGCTATGCAAGCCGCGCGGCATTGGAAATTCGATCCTCCGAAGAGTAATGGCCAGGCGGTGTCGAGTGAATGGGCCCTGCGATTTGAGTTTCGGAGAGCCGGAACCAGAGTTTTTGCGGAGCGAGCAGCTCCTTGAGTTTCAGCTAGAGGTCGTCCAGCAACAATGTCCATTCAACGTGTGGTTCGGAAATGGTCCGCCTTGCCAACTGCGGTGGCGGATCCGACGATTGACCAGAACATTCTGCGGTAGGTGCTATCACAGTAAGGCCCATGAGGCGGGGCGAAGTGCCACATTGTTGACCGTGCAGCTCGAATCGGATCCAACAATCGTTTTTTCGAGGGCACAAGTCGCCTTCGGAATCCTGTTCGTCTTTAACCGGAACGCTTTTCACGTTCATCCCGAACCTCCAGTTCCGGCGTTAAATCGCGTTTATGGTTGAAAACCCGTCCCATTTCGTGCCACTCGCGGGACTAGTTCGCTGGCAAGGACTCTGTTAGTCCAGCCATGGGGTAGCCCACTTCGTGGAAAGCGATCATGGAAGCCGGCCGGGAATGGCGGCTCCACGCCTCGGGGCTCAACGGATGAGGGTGAACGTTACACTCTCTTGGGCCGTTGCTGAGCCTTGCCTCACAATCACGCGCATTTCATAGATCCCGGGTTCGAGGAGTGCGGTGGGACAGACGGTCACGTAAGGAATGCGGTCATCCCCTTCATGCTTG
>DATLVQ010000359.1:0-2764 GCA_035577325.1 Bryobacteraceae bacterium
CCGGCTCGCCGCAATATTCGCTACGCATCGCGCTCGAAAGGATAGGCTAAATGAGTTCGTTTCCAGTCCCGTGGTCTTCGCTTCCCGCTGGCGCGTCACCCGGCTCGCACGTCGTAGATCAGACGAATTGGGAGGCGATCCGCACGGCGTTGCGCACGGACAGCGCGAACCGCAACGGCGGCGCATTCAATTACGCTAACGTCGGCGACATCGCGATCGCGCGTATCTTCTCAAAGAGCGGCGGGCAGACGTTCGCGCTGAGCGATGGGCACGACTTCGTGACTCAGGCCCAGGGCGCGAGCGCGACGCAGGGGCAATTCGCGGTGTCCACATCGGGCGGCACGATCACGGCGGGTGTGACCACAACGGCGACGATCGCGCCGGTACCTCCGGGGATCAATCACACGAATACGGATCACTATATCCGGATCTTCGCGGGCACGGGCTCACCGGAAATCGTCAAGATCACAGGCGGCACTGCGATCGCGGGCTCAGGCACTGGAACTATCACGTTCGTCTCGGCGAACAATCACTCGGGCGCATGGAAACTGATGAGCGCCACCGCAGGAATTCAGGAAGCGCTATGGGAGATGGGGTCGGGAGTCGTGCTCACGCCCGCGATTTCGCCTACGCTCTACGCGCCAATCCGCCGCGTGGCCGGCGATGCGCAGTGGGTTCGCGGCGCGGGCATGACTGCGACCGCGCTTAACGTCGACCCGACTTTCCCGCTGGTGTATCCGGGCGGCTCGACGCCGGTGCGCGGCGTGTTCGACTGGTCTCCGGGAGACGCGGCTGCGGTGACGGTCGGCGGCGCGTCCGATCTGAGCATCAACTTTCCGCAGCCGGATCAGAACAATCTGACGACGCCGACTCCCTACACGCATTGGCCGCCGGCCATTTACAGCACCGGCACGTATCACACGCTGTGGGAACGGATTCAGATCATCGCCGGGTGGGACGGCTGCAAGATCGTGCCGAACATCAACGGCGCGCACTTCCGCCACATCCATGGATCATGCTTCCACCGAATGTTCGATTTCGATGGCGCGCTGGATGAGGTATCAGTGGATTGGTGCGAGAACTCGACGCTCGGGCTGACAGCTAACCAGATCACGTGCTTCCTGGACCCCGCAACCGCGAATGTATTCATCTACTCGGGTGACGTGGCCGGATTGATGGTTGCGAGTTCCTTCGCGGCCACGGCGTTCTGTGATTTGCATCTGGGGGCTAGCGGATTCGGCGGCGTTAACCGATTCATCAACTGCTGGGCCGACTCGGGAGGAATCACGCATTCGAACGGCAATACGGAGTTTATTGGCTGTGAGATCGGAGCCAACTTCGTCACGTTTAGCGGCGGATGGCTGACGATGAATAGCTGCGTTGTTCCAAACGCTACATTCGGAACCGCTATCGCTAGCAGTTATCTGAACGGCAATGCTAGTTTCGCGTCTTCCTTCAAGATGGTGAACTGCCATATCGATTCTGGTGCTTACGATACGAATCCGATCCTGGCGTGCTCTACCAGCGGTTCCTACACAGGCACATTCACGGTGCAGATACACAATAACGGGTTGAGCCGAGCGCCAAACCTGACGTATGTTAAACCGACGATTGACGTGCTCGGTACATCGGTGGGGGAGACTGGGCACACCATAATCAACGCCGATGGTAACTATCTGAGCGACCTGGGCTCCGGTACTGGTTATATGTTCTTCATCACCGATGATGAGGCTCATAACATCGGCGTATGTAACCGCGGGCTCGGCTGGACAAACTCATTTCCGGCGACCGCGGCTAAGGGCTTGTACCCTTACACCTTGGTCAACACGGCGGTGGCGAGCGCGAGCACCATCACTCCCACGGGTCCATTGTTCCACGTGACCGGTACGGCGACGATCCAGAGCATCACCTTTCCGACCGGATTCCCCTACCGTCGCATTGGGCTGATTGCGGATGCAGTGTGGGCGCTGGGCACCTCGGGCGACATCGGCGCGGCGCTCACGGCTGTGGTGGGCAGACTCTACTATCTGGAGTTCGATCCGGTCGCAGGCAAGTGGTACCCGATCGGATAGGAAACCATTCGAGGCACAACATGAAAGCACTTCTCGCGCTTTTGGTAACGTGTGCAATCTGCGCCGCGCAGCCCGCGACCACGCAAATCACCGACACCGTGTACAACCAGGACAGCGGCCTGCCCTTTTCCGGCTCACTCACGGTATCGCTCACCAGTGGAAGCATCGTGAGCGGCACGTACACCGTGTTGCGGAGCTTGCCGCGCAAGACGATCAGCAACGGCGCGCTGTCGATCGCGCTTGTGCCCAACGATACCGCCACTCCCGCGAATACCGCCTACACGTTCGCGTTCAGCAACGGCAGCTCGCTTACGTGCACGATCCCCACGAGCTCGACGCCGATCAAGCTCGGGCCGTACTGCGTGCCGGGTGCGCCCTTCACGCCTTCGCCTACGGTATTGCTCTCTTGGTTGAACGTGAGCGGCGCGGCGAACGGCCAGTACTGCAATAACGTGGTGAACGGCCATATCGTCGGGCTGACTTCCTCGTGTCCGGGCGGCGGCGGCGGTGGCGGCGGCGGTTTAAGCAAATATATCGTGCCGATGTCGGGTACATCCGTTACGGTGCTCGCCAGTACCCACGGCCTTGGCGTGAACCCAGCACTGGTATCGTGTCGCAGCGCAGCCGGTTTGGAGTATGAGCCTGGAGCCGCAGTTGTGAACGGATCAGGGGATATTACGATCACATCCACT
>DATLVQ010000360.1:0-2015 GCA_035577325.1 Bryobacteraceae bacterium
GTGTAGTCCGAAAATTCGCACAGAGCTTCGCCGGAGAGGCGTAGTGCGCTACCGTCATCGAGTTCCATTTCAATGCTCGACGCATTTGCGGTCCGCACCCACGAACGCTCGACCAGCGGCATGTTCCGGGCCGCCGGGCGCCAGGCGTCGGCGGCATGGATTTGTACCTCGACTTTGCCTTCGAGCTCGCCCACGCGCGCCACGCGCACGGGAGCGGCTACCAATGCGGCCGGAACGGGCGCCAGGAGCAACCACCAAGCCAGCTTATTCATAGCGTGACCTCGCCGCTCATTTGACGAACAGCATACACCCGGCGTTGCACCGAAATCTTACTTTTGCCAGGCGAGGACGCCGGTGCGAGTACTATGAGGGTATATGACCGAGGCGGCGCTACTGGAGCATATTTCGCGGCTGCCGCACGGGAAGGCTAACCTCAAGCAGCTCATCCGCGAACTGGGCGGCCGGATTGCCAGCCGGCAAGAGCTGGAGACGCTGCTGATGCGCCTGACGGCTCGCGGCGACCTGATCGAAACGCACGCCGGCCACTATGTGGGCACTCGCGGCAACCGGGAATTCGCCATCGGCAGGCTCTCCATGCACCGCGATGGCTACGGCTTCCTGATTGCCGACCAGCCGGTCAAAGGTGTCACGGGAGACATTTACATTCCAGCCGATGCCGCCCGCCACGCCATGCACGGCGACCGTGTGGTGGTGCGCATCGCCCGCATCGAGCCAAGCGGCCGCGCAGATGGCGAAATCGTCAAGGTTCTCAAGCGGGCGCATCCGACCGTGGTGGGCGAGTTCCAGGTGCGGCGCGGCGGATTTCTGGTGATTCCGCACGACGACCGTTTGCACGACTGGATCGAGATCCCGGAAGATCTGGCTATCCCCGTGCCGGCGGAACGGATCGACCGCATCGGTCCGAAACCGCTGGCGGTGAGCGATCCCGCGAAGCTGGACGGCATGATCGTGAACGTGGAGCTGCTGGAGTTTCCGCAAAAGGGCGAGCGTGCGGTGGGGCGCGTAATCGAAATTCTGGGCGCGCCCGGCGATTTCGGAATCGATGTCGAGATCGTCATTCGCAAGTATCATCTGTCGCACCGGTTCCCGCCGGAGGTGGTGGAGCAGGCCGAAGCCATACCGGGCGTGATCGCGGCCTGGGAACTGGCGGACCGGGAGGATTTCCGAGGGCTCGATATCGTCACCATAGACGGCGAGACGGCACGCGATTTCGATGACGCCGTGTGGGTGGACCGGCTTCCCCACGGGCACTTCGAGCTGCAGGTGCACATCGCCGACGTGAGCCACTATGTGAAGCCTGGCACGCCCATCGACGCGGAGGCGAGGCTGCGCGGGACGAGCGTTTACTTTCCCGACCGCGCGGTGCCCATGCTGCCCTTCGAGCTTTCGACCAATATCTGCTCGCTGAACCCGCAAGTGGACCGGCTGGTGCTATCGGCGGTAATGGAATTCGACCATTCAGGCGATCTGGTGGCGCAGCGGTTCGTGCGCGGCGTGATTCTCAGCGCCGAGCGCATGACCTACACGAACGTGCACCTTTTGCTGGAAGGCGATGCCGGGCTGCGCGAACGCTACCGCCCGCTGATCGAGCGCTTCGAGCTGATGCGCGAGCTCGCCGAAATTTTGAACCGCAAGCGCGTGCGCCGCGGCTCCATCGACTTCGATCTGCCGGAACCGCTGATCGAATTCGATCAGTTTGGAGAAATGACCGGCGTGATCCGCGCGCCGCGCAACATGGCGCACCGGCTGATCGAGGAGTTCATGCTGGCGGCCAATGAAGCCGTGGCTTCGCATCTCGAAAGCGGCGGGCTGCCCAGCATTTACCGCATCCACGAGCCGCCCGATCCCAAGCGCGTCATGGAATTCGAGGAGGTGGCGTCACATTTCGGATATTCGCTGGGCGTAGGCGCAATTCCGGTGAAGCGGTTTGCCTATGCGGACAAGCGGCGGGATGGCCACAAGGTGCGGCGCGAAGTCGTGCTGCCGGGCGAGGT
>DATLVQ010000361.1:0-6137 GCA_035577325.1 Bryobacteraceae bacterium
CATTCTCCGAAAACGTGCTCCTCGCCATCGGCAAGGAATTCCAAACCCGAACCGACTGGCACCGCAAACGCCCGAAGTTGGCATAGGCCTGCGCCCCGTGAGGCTAGAATAGAACCATGCCGCGTGCCGGCATCAGCCCCCAGCTCTCGGTCGAGCGTTTCTTCCAGCTCTCGGTCCTGTGCCTCGTCACCAGCGGCTATCTCGCCGTGGCTGGTTCAGGATATCTAGATTGGCCCACGATTGTCCTGACCGGCGCGGGCCTGCTGCTGCGTGCCTTCCTGGTGACCGGCGTCGTTAATCTCAAAATTTCCGATCGCCTCGTCACCTGGGTCACCCTCGCTTATATCGGTTTCTACCCGCTGGACTACCTTTTCGTTTCGCGCGGGTTTCTCCAAGCCACCGTCCACCTGGTCTTCTATTTGGCCGTCGTCAAAATCTTGACCGCACGTTCCAATCGCGACTATCTCTACACGGCGGCCATCGCGTTTCTGGAAATCCTGGCGGCGGCAATCCTCTCGGCCAGCCTGAATTTTCTTCTCTTCCTGGGCGTCTATCTGCTGTCGGCGGTCGCCGCGTTTACCAGCGCCGAAATCCGCCGCGCCATGCAGAAGCCGCACCAGGTTGCCCGCTCCGGCCTGCGGCGCTTTCATCCGCGCCTGGCGGCCCTGGCCGTGTTCGTCACCTGCGGTATTCTCGTGCTCACCGCGGGACTCTTTTTCTTACTGCCGCGCGGTCCCAACGCCGCCCTCAGCCGCCTGGTCTCGCGCCGGCTACACGTTCCCGGTTTCTCCAACGAAGTCACGCTCGGCCAGATCGGCGAGTTCAAGACTGATTCCAGCCCCGTAATGCACGTCCTCCCCGATTCGCGGGACTTTCCTACCAACCTCAAGTGGCGCGGCGCGGCGTTGAGCGAGTTCGATGGCAAGCGCTGGTCAAATCCGTCTAACCTGGGCAAGCCCCTTTATCCCGTCAGCGACTGGACCCTGGTGCCCGGTTTCCGTCCCGAAGGCCGGCGGTTCTTCTATCACGTCACCCTAAACGCCGTGGACTCCGATGCTTTATTCGTCGCCGGCCGCCCCGAGCAGTTGAGTGTGGCATTCATTCACGGACCCAATGACAATCTGCGTTTGGGTTACATTCCGCCGGACAACTTCCGCTACGACGTTTCGAGCGCTCTCGAAGAACCCGCGCCGGCCGCCGATGTCATCAGCCTCAATCCGTCCGTTCGCGCCAGATATTTGGGGCTTCCCTCGCTCGACCCGCGCATCCGTGCGCTCGCCGAGCAAACCGTCGCAGGCATCGTCATCGACGCCGATCGCGCCCGCGCCATCGAAAACCACCTGCGGATCTCGTACGGTTATACGCTCGATCTGCCCGATCGCGAATCCGCCGATCCGATCGCATATTTTCTCTTCGAGCGCAAGAAGGGCCATTGCGAATATTTCGCCTCGGCTATGACGGTGATGCTGCGCTCCATCGGCATTCCCGCGCGCATCGTGAACGGATTCCAGAGCGGCACCTTCAATCCCATCTCCAAGCTCTATGTCATCCGCGCCTCCGACGCGCACAGCTGGGTGGAAGCCTTCATCGAGAACCGCGGCTGGACTACCTACGATCCCACGCCGCCCGATCCGCACGCGCGCTCAGCCGGTTTCCTTTCCAAACTGGCGCTATGGACCGACGCCATGGAGACCTTTTGGCAGGATTGGGTGCTGCGCTACAACCTGGGCCGCCAGCTGATCCTAGCCGACCGCCTGCAGAATTCCAGCCGCCGCCTCCGCATGCGCTGGCTCGATAGCTGGGCTGAAACCGCGTCGCAGTGGAACATGCAGGCGCGTGCATGGCTCGCGGAGTATGGCGCCGGGCTGGGCTTTCTGGTGCTGCTCATGGTGAGCGCCGTCATAGCCGGCCCCCGCGCCTGGCGCACCCTGCGCATGCTGCATCGCGTTCGGCGCGTGCGCGAGGGCAGGGCTTCCGCGAGCGACGCCACCCTGCTCTACGCACGCATGCTGTACCTTCTGCACCGCCGCGGTTTTCAGAAACCCGCCTGGTTCACGCCGCGCGAGTTCGCTGCTTCCCTGCCCGCCGAAACCGCCATGCTGGTCGACCAATTCACCGCCGCCTATAACGACCTCCGCTTCGGCGGTAAAACCGACGCCGCCTCCCGCCTCACCCTGCTGCTCGAAGAGCTGGAAACCGGCCGCACGGGTATCCCGGCGATTTAGTTATTTCCCTTCGTTCCAATAAATCTTCACATTCGCCGTCGCCCGCCCCACCGCGATAATCTCGGGCTTTCCGTCGCCATTCAAATCCGCCACCGTGAGATCTTCCGCCGCCATCCCGCCGCCGTCGTCCACCATCGTCTTCGACCACGACCCGTCCGCCGCGCTCTTATAAACCGCTACTCCAAAGTTCTTGTCGCGCCAGCCCACGGCCAGTTCGTCGTTTCCGTCGCCGTCGAAATCGCCCCAGCCGATCGCGTGTGCCCCCGCGAGGCCGTCTTCAATCACGCGCCGCGGCCACAATCCGCTGTGCGGTTCCTCGTAAATCACAATCGAGTTCCCATGCCAGGGCTCCACTGTCGCCAGTCGCCGCTTGCCGCCGATGCGCCCCATCTTGATCTCGCCCGGCGCGCCTTCGCCGATCTTCTGCTTGGTCCACTTACCGTCCGGGTTCCGCGTAAGCACATGGATTCCCTCGCGGCTCGCCGTGAGAATATCCTGCTGCCCGTCGCCGTCGAAATCCGTAATCAGCAAATTATGCACGATGTGCAGCGAATCGTCCGCCACTTCCATGGGCCACGCATCGTGCGCCGGATCTTTCGGAATGTGAAACACCAGGATGCGCGACCCCTGCCCTTGCCACTCCGGCCCCTTGTTGCCGCGCCCGTGCAGCGGCGCCACAATCAGCTCCGGCTTGCCGTCGCCGTCTACGTCTCCCCAGCGCATGCGGTGCAGCGTCGGCTCTTCGGCGATCGGCACGAGTTTCCATGGCGCTGCCGGCGCAGCACGATCTCGCCCAATCCACTGCAGCGTGCCGCCGCTCGTGGTATTCGATGGATGCCAGTCCGCGCCAAGCGCGAGATCCGGCTTGCCGTCGCCATCGATATCGGCCGCCGCCATGCAGACATTGTCTTTCTTCGTGGCGCCGTCCAGAATCACGTGCTTTTCCCACGTCGGATTCTCGAACCACACCACTTGCGTCGGATTGATCGCCACCACGTCCGGTTTACCGTCGCCGTTGATATCGGCCGTCAGCACCGCGTACACCACGCCGAAATCGCGTTGGATTTCCTGCGCGCGAAAGCGAATCGCGCCCTGCGCGGCTGCCGCTGCGAGCAAAAGAGGTAAAATCGTCCGCATGACGCGGCATTGTATCGCAGTCGCCCTGTTGCTGGCCGCCGCCGCGGCCGCCTGGAGCGTCGTTCGCACCCCCGAAATCGCCTTCGAGAAGCACACGCTCGACCTCGGTTCGAACGAAACCTGCGCCGTCGCCGACATCAACCGCGATGGCAAGCCCGACATCGTCTCTGGAGAGAACTGGTACGAAGCTCCGCGCTGGACGAAACACCACTTCCGCGACATCTCTTACAGCGACAACTACATCGACAACTTCAGCGACCTGCCCGTTGACGTGAACGGCGACGGCGCGCCCGACATCGTCAGCTGCTCGTATTTCACTAAAGAGCTTTACTGGATGGAAAATCCCGGCCGGGGCATCGGCGACTGGAAGAAGCACGCCATCGAAAACGGTTGGTCGGTCGAATTCGTTTTTCTTGTTGACATCGATAACGACGGCAAAAAGCACGAGCTACTGCCGCAATTCGGCCAGGATAATGCCCCACTCTCCTGGTATGAGCTAAAAGACGGCGCTTACGTCCGCCACATCGTCAGCCCGCGCAGCTATGGCCACGGCATAGGTGCGGGAGACGTTAACGGCGACGGTCACACCGACATTCTCACGCCCAAAGGCTGGTTCGAAGCCCCGCCCGACCCACGCTCCGGCGATTGGAAATTTCATCCCGATTGGAACCTCGAGTCCTTAGGCTTCATGTACGTGCTCGACGTCAATGGCGACGGTCGCAACGACATCGTAACTTCGGCCGCGCACAGTTACGGCGTCTTCTGGCTCGAACACGGCGACGGCAACGCCTGGACCAAACACGTGATCGACGACAGCTGGTCGCAGGCGCATGCCATGACCATGGTTGATCTGAACGGCGACGGCAAAATGGATTTCCTCACCGGCAAGCGCTTCATGGCTCACAACGGCCACGATCCCGGCGAGCGCGAACCGCTCGGCATCTACTGGTACGAGTATCTGAAGGGCGCTGACGGCAAGAAAGTCGAGTGGGTGAAACACGTCGTCGACTACAGCTCGCGCACCGGCGCCGGCATGCAAATTCCCGTCGGCGATCTCGATGGCGACGGCGATCTCGATTTCGTGGTCGCCGGCAAGAGCGGCCTCTATCTGTTCGAAAATCTTACCCGCCACAAATGACATTTCTAGAACAAGCGAGCTCTGCCGCGCGCATTGGCAACCTGGACGAAGTCTTGCGCCTCACGATTGCGCACTTCCGCGCCGACACCGGCACCATTCACCTGCTCGAAGCCGATGGCGTGATGCACCTCAAAGCAGCCAGCGCCGGCATTCCCGAGCCTGTCTTGAAAGCCGTGCAGCTCGTCCCTATCGGCAAGGGCATGGCCGGTCTCGCCGTCCAGCGCAAAGAACCTATCAATGTGTGCAACCTGCAGACCGATTCCAGCGGCGACGCGCGCCCCGGCGCCAAAGCCACCGGCATGGAAGGCGCCATCGTCGTGCCCATCTTCCACGGCACGGACGCCGTCGGCGCCCTGGGCATCGCCAACCGCGCCCCGCGCACTTTTACTCCCGAGGAAACCGCGCTGCTCACCGATGTGGGCCGCGCCATCTCATCCCAATGGAAAAAATCATGAATAATCCAACTCGCCGCAATTTTGTGAAGTCCTCTATCGTGGCCGCCGGCTCCGCCGCATTGCTGCCGGCGCAATCGCCCAACGACACCGTTCGCGTCGCCTTCATCGGCGTCGGCAACCGCGGCTCTTATCTGCTCGAGCACATGCTCAAGGTGCCCGGCATTAAAGTGGTCGCCATTTGCGATATCGATCCCGAAGCTCTTAGGAAAGCCGTCGACGCGGCCACCGCGACCGGCAGTGTGCCCGAGCCTTACGCCGAATATCGCAAGATGCTCGACCGAAAAGATATAGACGCCGTGGTCATCGCCACCCCCGTCGACCTCCACAAAGAGATGGCCATCGCCGCTCTCGAAGTGGGCAAGCACGTCTATTGTGAAAAGCCCATGGCGCTGAATCCCGAGCAGTGCCGCATGGTGACCAACGCCGCCAAGAGCGCCAAAGGAATTTTCCAGGCCGGCTTCCAGTTGCGCCACGATCCCAATCGCGCTGCGTCAATGAAGGTCATCCACGACGGCGGCATCGGCAAAGTGCTGTTCCTGCAAGCCTACCGTCATACAGGCGACCTGCCGCACCAAATACTCTGGTATTTCGATCGCTCGCGGTCCGGCGACAACATCGTCGAGCAAGCCTGCCACATCATCGACCTCATGGTGTGGGCCGCCGGCCACCATCCGCTGCGCGCGTTCGGCTCCGGCGGTATCAATCTCTTCAAGAACGACCCGCCCGGCCGCACCACCATGGACAACTACACCGTCATCTACGAGTTCCCCAACGACGTGCGCTTCACCTTCAGCCACATCTATTTCGATCCGCCGCACTTCTCCGGCATCAAGGAGCGTGTCTACGGCGCCGACGCTGCCATCGATCTCGCTACTGCCACGCTGATCGCGCGCGAAAAAGACGCCGCGCCCAATAAACTCGAAGTCCCGAATGCCGACCAGGACTCGACATATCTATCGCTCGCCGCCTTCATCGATAACGCCCGCGGCAAGAAAACGCCGCTTAACAATGCGGAGTCCGCGCGCATTTCCACGCTTACCGCCATGATGGGCCGCAAGTCGATTTACGAAAAGCGCGTAGTCGAGTGGAGTGAAGTCGATGTCTAGAACATTCTGTGTTACCGCAATCGGATTAGTGGCCGGCATGCTCCTGCTCTTGCCGGCCGCGCCCGCCGAACCCGGC
>DATLVQ010000362.1:0-4691 GCA_035577325.1 Bryobacteraceae bacterium
GCCGTCGTGCGCCAGCATGGTGCCCGTGATTGACTGCATCACCGAGAGAAAGCCCAGAAAAATGTTGCCGGCGGTGAAGAGCGTGGGTAGTGCGTACGCCGCGCGGCGCGGCCGGCCGGGCACCCGCGGATCGCTGAAACGCTCTTTGAGGTTCAGCCCCGGCATGTTGCAGGCTCCAGGCTGCTCACGCGGGCCGAAGCCTCGCCAGGGCGTTCTACGTCGTGCCGACGTGCCAGTACGCTCGATCCGGCGGCCACGCGCATTCCCTCGTGAACCACGATGTTCCACTCCGGGCCGAACACGACATCCACCCGCGAGCCGAACTTGATCAACCCGATGCGTTCGCCGGCGACGACCCGGTCGCCCCGCTTCTTGGTGCAGACAATGCGGCGCGCAATCAGGCCGGCGATCTGCTTGAAAACGACGTGCGTGCCGTTGCCCTCCACGGTGACGGTATTTTGCTCGTTCTGCGACGAAGCCATTTCCTTGCTGGCGACCAAAAATCTGCCCTTCTGATACTGCACATCAGTGATGGTGCCGCCGATGGGTGTGCGGTTCACGTGGACATCGAAGATATTCAAAAATATGCTCACACGCCGCGCCCTGCCTTCAGGACGCACCGCGACGATCTTGCCATCGGCAGGTGAAACGGCCACTGGACCAGCTGGGATTTCGCGCTCGGGATCACGGAAGAAATAAAGGCAGAATGCCGCCACAAGGAGCAACGGCATGCCAAGCCAGGGTTGGGTCAAGTAGCCCACCACCACGCCCGCCATGGTTAATCCCGCGCCGTAATAGAAACCGTCACGCACCATCGAAAAAGATCTGCTTTTATTTTCTCATGCCCTTCACAGAAACGGCTTGTGTATTGGAGTTCACGCTTGAAATGGAACTGCTTTGGCCCCAAAAATATTCTTTCTTCAATGTGATCGATCGGCTAAACGACCTTTGTTCCATACCGCGCGAGCGCTTTCTGGTTGAATTCGACACCGAGGCCGGGTGTATCGTCCAAGTACAGAATGCTCCTCTCAATACGCGGTTTCCGGTCATAGATCTCGAACCAGAAGGGGTCCCGGTCGGGGTTGGCGAAGGATTCCAGGATGTAGCCGTTCGGTACTGAAGCCAACAGATGAGCATGCAGCGCAGGTTCATGGTGCGGCGCCATACGAATGTGGCACATAGCGGCCATACCGGCGATTTTTCGCCATTCGGTGATGCCGGCGTGGGCATTGGCGTCGAACTGCATTACGTCGATAGCACCGGTCTCCATCAGCCGCCGAGCGCCCCAGCGCGTGACCTCGTGCTCGCCCGAAGCCAGCGGGATGCGTGTGTTCAGCTTGACCTGCTTGAGCGGCTCTACGTCGTCATACCAGTGCAGGGGCTCCTCGAGCCACGAAATGTCAAGATCGTACATCTTATTGGAGGCGAGGATGGTGGTCTCGACATCCCAGCCATTATTTGCGTCGAGCATGAGCCGTACCTTGGGTCCCACCGCTTCGCGGACGGCCTTCACGCGGTTGTAGTCGTCCTCCACCGAATAGCCGCCGCTGATGCCGCCGACCTTCAGTTTGATGGCATTGAAACCCTGCCCCACGTAGCCTCGGATTTCTTCGACGAGGTCTGAAATCCCCTTGCCTTCACGGTAGTATCCGCCCGTCACGTAGACGGGAACCGAGTCGCGGTAGCCGCCCAGAAATTTGTAGAGCGGCAGCCCCGTGGACTTGGCCATGATGTCATAGAGCGCGGCGTCCACTGGCGCCATGGCTCTGATGATGCCGTATTCGGACCAGCCACGCGTCGAAGGCTCGCGGCCATAGGTAGCAGCGAACATCTTCTCCCAGATGCGGCCTACCATGAACGGATCTTCGCCCACGACCAGCGAGCCGAAGCCCTTGCGAAACAGATCGGCTCCGCCCGAGCCCTCACCTTCGCCGGTGATGCCCGCATCGGTATGCAGTCTGAGAATGAGCCGCGAGGCCGTCGGTTGATAACCGCCGATGGGCGCATTGGCCATCCAGAAGCGCTCCTTGAGCGCCTTTTCCAGATGCAGGACTTCTATGCCCGTTACTTTGATTGGCTTAGCGGCGGCGCGCGGGCGGTCGCCTTGCGGCGAATTGGCCAGCATGGCTGCGGGCGCTGCAATCAAGGCGGAGGAGAGAGCCTGGCGCCGGTTCAGGAAACTATTTCCCACCGGTTTCTCCGTGGCCGACTTCTTCAGAGACCTTAGCCAGTTCCTTACGAAGCAGCGGATTCTCCGGATATTCGGTGGTGAGGGCCACCAGCAGCTTCTGCGTCTCGGGCAGCTGTTTTTCGCGCATATACACAATGGCCAGCAGGATTTTGGCAAAGGGTCGCAAGTAGTGGCCGGACCGAGCTACCAGTTGCAGGTTCTCGATTCCCCGGGTCTTGCTGCCATCGACGCCGTCGAAATGCACAAACCAGCGGACGTAAAAAGGCAGGCTTCCTATCAAATACTCGGAAAGGC
Organism: Bryobacteraceae bacterium; assembly: GCA_035577325.1. GTDB lineage: Bacteria > Acidobacteriota > Terriglobia > Bryobacterales > Bryobacteraceae > QHXW01. The sequence goes on from DATLVQ010000362.1 coordinate 2,486, forward strand.
CTGTTGTCAGGTAAGCATCAATAAACTGCGGATTCAGTTTTATAAGCCGTTGCGCGTAGTCATTGGCGCTGCGCGCGGAACTCAAGCTGCTCAACTGGCGCTTGTCCACGAGCGCCGTGTAATCCATGACCACTCCTTGGGTGACGGCCATTGAGAACAGCGCATTTTGATCGTTGGGGTTCGCGGTCAAGATCTTAGCGGCGCGCGCGCGCGCGTCCTCGATTGCCCGGAAAAATTGCGCCCGCACTACCGGGTCCGGCCGAAGCTTCTTTTTTTCGGCGATGCGCTTATCATCACCGAAGAATTCGCTTTCGAGAATCCCCAGCCGGTCCAGTTCCGAGAACGAATAAGCGGTGGCGCGCATGGCAAAGCCCAAGGGATCGGCGGGCTCGGCGGAAATATACCGGTCCAGATGGAAGTGAGCGCCGCGAAAGTCGGTGTTGTACAAGCGTGCGAACGCCTGGTCGAGTTCAGTGGCCGGGTGCTCGCCCGTAGGTTCGGCAAGGCACGCGACTGCAGCCGCCAGGAGCAGCAGGCACAGACCGCCGAATTTAGCTGAACACGCGATCAAAGAATTCTCTCGTCCGCTCGCGAATCTGTGCCAGTTTAGCATCGAGGCTCCGGTCATGCAGGCGATCGGGCGTCCAGCGGCGGACCAGTTCGGTCAATATGCGCATCTGCTCAGGCGCCACCGGCAGCGTGCCTTCAGCATGGCCTGCCGCTATGCGCAGACCGTGGTCGATGGCCCGGTACAGCGTCCCGGCATCGCGCAAAAATTCCGCATCCTCACGCTCCAGGTGGCCCATTTTCTCGATGACATCGATGCGTTCCGGTGTATTCAGCACTTTGAAGAAGATACCCGCGCCTTTCAACCGCAGGTACATGAGCGCGAAATCGATATCGTAATAACCGCCGCGGCCCGCTTTTAAAGGATTGCGGATGCCCTGCTCCTTTTCTAGACGCGCGCGCATCTGCGCAAGTTCCTTCCGCGATCGGCCGCCTTGTCCGTAACGGCGCCAGTCCACGTCCTGCAAATCATGCAAGAATTCTGTTGCGCGCGTCACGTTTCCAGCGATGGCGCGTGATTTCATGTAGGAAATACCTTCCCAGGCCTCGGCGTTTTTGGCGAAGTAATCCTTGTAAACAGATTCCAACTGCACCAGCGCGCCTTCGCGCCCGTGCGGGCGGAGCCGCGTATCCACAGTGAAGATGACTCCCTGGCCTGTATAAGCGCTGATTGTATGAATCATGCGCTCGGCGACCGTAGTCCAGAACCGTTGCTCGACGGCATCAGTATCGGGCAGCACGAAAACCAGGTCGGCATCCGAAGCCAGATCGAATTCGCGCATACCGAGGCGGCCCAGCGCGATGACCAGCATTTGATCGGCGGGCGAGTAAGAGGCTTGCGCCGGCGGGCTGGCGGCTTTCACTTCGTCTAGCGCGATGCGATAGGCCTCGGCGATGATGGCATCGGCGAGATCGGAGGTGTGGTCGAGGGTCGCAAAAATCGGCTGTCGCAGAAAGACGCTCTGGCATTGGATACGCAGCATGTGCCGCAGGTAAAATCGCCGCAGTTCATCGGCGTCGTCAGGAGAGCCTGGGTCGAGCTGAAATTCGGGTGATTCGCATGCGCGCGCCAACTGATCGAGCAGGTCCGGATGGCGGATTAATTGATCGGCGAAATACTGGCTGTGCTCGAACAGATCGAGGGCGCAGGCGGCTAGACGCTCGTCGGCATCGAGGCGGGCCAGCCACTGCGGGTTGGCGATCACCTTTTCCATGAAGTGTTCGAAGCGGTCGTGGCCGCGGCGCAAGGGCGCGTGGCTGAGGGTTTGAGCCAGCCGCGGCGCGCGCTGATCGAGCAACCGGATCAGATTACTCGAAACGGGTGCGTGCTGCTCGGCGGGCGAAGGAGATTCGGCACTCTGCTCCTCGATCTCGGGCGGAGCCGGCGTGTAATAGATGGGCTTTTGCGCGTGAATCAAGCGATCGTATAATTCCTGCACTTTTTCGAGATCTCCATCGAGCTCTCGCTCGAGCCTATCGGCGGTCGGCAAGGATGCCGAAGGGCTCACGGGCATGCGGCGCGCGAGCATTTCGAGAACTTCGGGATCGGCGGGCAATGCGTGGGTCTGCCGGTCTTCATCGAATTGCAGGCGATGCTCGAGATTGCGCAGGAACTGATAAGCCGACGCCAGGCGCGCGT
>DATLVQ010000363.1:0-3153 GCA_035577325.1 Bryobacteraceae bacterium
TGATAGCGATTGTGCAGAATATCCACCCATTCCTTTTTCTACTGATCGCCACGACACTTGAGGTCAGCGGCGATGCCAGTTGATTGTTCCGAAAGCTTTGAGGGAAGAGCTCGATTAGCGTCGGCGGCGCCAAGCCAACAGCATGATGGCCGTCACCACTAGCGCCACGCCGTTAGGCTCCGGCACCAGGCTCATTTTGATCTCCCACGCGCCCACCACCACCGGACCAGGATCATACGCGACCAATTGCCCCGACTGGGTGCAAGGGTCTCCGGGTTGGTGGCGGCAGGGATCAGTGAGCGCCAAGGTCCCAATCGGGATGGTCGGGGCAAGGTCTGGTTCGCCTGATGGAAAGTCAACCCTGCTAGAGAACGCGAAAACTGCAAATCCTCCAGCGGTTCCACGCACACTGGTATCCACGCCGCAGGTCCCATCCGTGATGCAGGGATTTTCAACGAGCGACGGGTCCTCAATCACCGTGATGTTTCTGTCAAACACATCGAGAAAAATCAAGCCCGGCGAACCTGTTGGCTGAGGACCATTCACGTCGAGGTAGAAGTTGGCGGTGCCAACCAGATGGGAATTGGCTGGGAAGTTGTCCGGTGCGGCGTAAGAAATGGTCAGTTCAACATTGAGCAAGTCAGCAGCGGCAGGCGCGGCGCTTGCCGCCAGCAGGAGGGTCAAAAATAAAGCTCCGCGACGCATCGGCATCTAGTATGCGTCATAAGCTGGCGATTTCAAAGTAACGGCATACGCTGAAAGGGTCTCTCCCCAGGCACTATGAACAATCTCCGCCTTCTTGAGCAGTTCGTCCCGTAAAACCGGGTCATGCTGCCCATGCCAAAGCACCCCTGCGCTATCTGTTTGAAAACTCTGGTAGGCGCGGCTGGACTCGAACCAGCGACCCTCGGCTTAGAAGGCCGATGCTCTATCCACCTGAGCTACGCGCCCGTTTGACCGCCTACACCAATTTACCTTATTCGCTAACGGCCTTATGCACCGCACGTCCGGTCCACGCGAGGATGCGGTCGAGCGCAGTGGACGTGCCCGGGTCGAGAGAGACGCCAGGCGCGCGAACGCCTGCATACCTTATCGCGCCGCGGCGGCGCAGCACTTCCTTGCGGATCGCCATGCCGATGCCTTCCTGAAATTCGAAGCGCATTAGCGCCACGTTGTGGTAAAACACGTCCGCCGCCAGGTCGAACGCCCCGCCGCGAAAAGCCTGCACGATTTCGACCAGGATCTCGGGATACGCAAAACCGGTCATTGCTCCCGCGGCCCCTGCCATGAGTTCTTCGAGAAGAAATACACCGCCGAGCCCGCCGAAAATGCTGACTTCGAGCCCCTGCGCCGCTTGCAGAATTTTGGCAATTTTCAAGGGCGTCGGCGGATCTTCCAGTTTGATGGTCCGCGCGCTGGGCACCACGCGGGCGATGCGTGCCAATAGCAGCGGTTCCATGGTGAAACCGGAGACGGGCGGAAAATCCTGCACCACGATCGGTATGTCGACGGCCTCGGCGACCGCCGCAAAATGCCCGACCACTGCGTCCGAATTCAGTTTGGGCAGCCGCGGCGGGCTGATCATCACCGCGGCCGCGCCCGATGCTCGCGCAATGCGCGTGTACTCGATGCAGGTGCGCAGCCCGTCGGCCGTCGTTCCGGCCACTACCGGCACGCGGCGCGCGGTCTGGTGCATTACGGTTTCGAGTACCATGGCGCGCTCGCGCTCAGTCAGCCGCGCGGCCTCGCTCGTTACCCCGAGGGCAGTCACGCCGTTCACGCCACCTGCAATAAACAGGTCGATCACGCGGCGCAGACTTTCGTGATCGACCGCGCCGTCCTCCAGAAACGGCGTGGGCAGAACAGAAAAAACACCTTCCAATTTCACGATTCCTCCTTAGAGTACCGCCGTCTCTTCGAGCAGGCGCCCCGCGGCGAAACGCTCGAAATTCAATAGTCGCGTGTCTACCAAATCGGACGCGCCTTTCAGAATCAGATCCGCAATTATCTTTCCGGTGGCGGGCGAATGCATCACGCCATGCCCGCTGAACCCGTTGGCGAAGTATAGGCCGGGTACGCCGGGCGCGGGGCCGAGGATGGGATGGTGATCGGGCGTCATCTCGTACAGACCCGCCCATGCGCGCTTCGGATTTACCTCGGCCCCTTCCAGGCACGGCACCCGGTTGACGCCGCGCGTCAGAATTTTCTCGACGAACGCCGGATCGAAATTGGTCTTGAACCCGGGCGTTTCCTCTGGATCGTTCCACGCCAGTAGCAGCCCCAGCCCCTCCGGGCGGAAATGGAAGCCGGTCGACATATCGACAACCATGGGCGCGGTATGCGCGATCTTGTCGAACGGTTCAGTCGGTACCAGCATGCGGCGCAGAGGCTCGACCGGCAGTTCCACACCCGCGAGCTTCGCGACAATCCCGGCCCACGCGCCCGCTGCGTTGACAACCGTGCGCGCGGCGATGCGCTCGTTCACCGTGAGGACGCCGCACACACCATTCGCGTCGCGTTCAATGGCCATAACTTCGGCGTTGCGTATGAGCCGCGCGCCATGATCGATGGCGCGCAGCATGAACCCCGTCATAACACTGTGCGGATCGACGAAACCGTCGGTCGAGCAGAAGCTGCCGCCCAGAATATCGTCCGCACGCAGTTGCGGCACCATGCGGATCACATCTTCCGGCTGCAACAATGCGACGGTTTTCAAGCCCATCGAAACTTGCAGTTCATAGTTTGTGCGCAGGTACTGGAGATGGCGCTCGCGGGTTGCGAGGAAGAGGTAGCCCTGCGCGCGATAGCCGGAGGGATGGCCCATGGCTTCGTCAAACGCGCGGAAGAACGGGATCGAATAGAGCGACATGCGGATGTTCACCGGCGTCGAAAACTGCGCCCGCACGCCGCCCATGCTCTTGCCTGTCGATCCCTTCCCCTGGTGGCTCTCGCGCTCCAGTACCACAACGTTCCGGCAGCCGGCCTGCGTCAGGTGGTACGCCACGCTGGAACCCACGATCCCGCCGCCGACGATGACCACATCCGCCGATTGCATCTATTCAATGTAGTTGAAAGCGGGGTGAACGAAAGGCAGGGGGCGGCCTCTTGCGACTGGCGCTCCGCTATTTTCCTGGAAAGGGCAGCCAGCCGCGC
>DATLVQ010000364.1:0-17209 GCA_035577325.1 Bryobacteraceae bacterium
GGTCGTGAAGAACGCTCCACCTTCGATTCCAATCGCCACCAGACCGACCGGCTGGCTGGCGCAAACCGCGACAGAACCGTTGAAAAGGGCCGAAGCCGTCAGGTCGTGGGCGAAGACGGCGCCATCCGTCAGCACGAAAGATATTTGACCGTTGGGCGGCAGGGTCTTCTGAATCGTGTCCTTAACTGTGCCATCGGCAAGCAGCAACTTGACTGTCACATTCGTGTTGCTATTGTTCGGATTGGCGATGGCGACGCCCTCGTTATATCCCAGCGGGCCGTTGATCGAAACGGGGAAGCGAAAGGTTTTGGTGGCCACCGCGGATTGTACGCCGACAGCGCCGTTGATCGCGGTGGCCGCGGCCGTTGTCGGTTTGCTCGAAGGCGCGTAGTCGAACAGGCTGAAAATGTTTAAAGGCCCGCTGGCGTCGGCTGTCGCCCAGGTCACGGTGGTCGGACCCGAATTGCGTTCCGAAGGGTCGGCATCGAAGCCCTGCGTCTGGTTCTTGGCGATCTTAAGATGGAGCGTCGTCACCTTCCCCTGCGGTCTTTCGAGCGGCACCAAGGCGGGGACGCCGGTTTGGCTGAGAAACGAAATGTCGACCGTGGCGTCACTCGCGCCGCTGTTGGTGAGCAGAACGCGTGTGCTGAATCCGCCGCCGAACGGGAAATGAGCGATGGTGTAGGTATGCGAGAGCGTCGTCGAACTGGCCGCCGGGGTCTGCGTGGCGAGCCTATCGAAGATGGACCGGATGGATTGTGGTTCGTCGGACGCCGTTTGAGCCGCCAGAATTCCAGTCGAAATCGCAATGATTGTAAACAGCTTTGTTGATATCACGTTTCCATTTTTGGGCAACACGGTGAGACGGGCAATACTTTGAGGGCAGAGTTTACGGATGTGAGGTGTTAATTGATTTTGTTGATCTTAAATTCCTCTGTCCTGCGCGTTTAGCTCTAACGCTTTCCTGAGCTATGCCCGCAGGAAGCTCTGCCCGCACGGAATCACGAACGGAAGCAGCCGGGGCAAGGGAACTAACCGCCGGCAACCTGCGTATCTTGAAGCCGGAGACCACTCACTCGGGAGGCGAACGATGTTCTGCACGTATTGCCGTGCGCCACTCCAGCCGGATCAGCGGTATTGCGGCAGATGCGGCAATCCGGCCGCGCCGAATCTCCAGTCAACGCGCTCGGCCGGACGAGTAGCCAGCCATGCGCGGGGGCTGGGCATGCTTTGGATTGCGTTTTCCGCCCTTCATCTTTTGCGCGGAGGCGGGGTTTTGGTGGGCGCCAGAATGGTGCACTTGATCGGCAGAGAGTGGTCCGACGATGTGTCATGGGCATGGCCGGCCGGCGACGTTTTCCACTCGTTTCTGTCGTTTCTCGGGTTAATGGCCATCCTGATGGCGGTGACGGGCTTCCTGGCGGGATTTGGCTTGCTCGAGCGCCGCCCGTGGGCGCGTAGCCTGGCCATCGTTCTCGGCGTGATTGCGCTGCTGCACCCGCCACTGGGGACGGCGCTCGGCATTTACACTCTCTGGGTACTGCTTCCCACGGAGTCCGAGGAGGAATACCGGCGCACAGCGAGGCCGGCTTAGCGGGCCAAGCTCTTTATTCCACGCGCTCCAAGAAGACCGACGTACTGTCGTAGTCGCCTACCAGATGTAAGTTCAACCCGTGGCTCTGCAAGTAGGCGCCACTCGCTGTTTCCAGCTTCTCGGCCAGCTTTCGGCTATCCAGCGGCTTCACACGATAGACCGAACGATCCTCGAGGCCGCGCAGGCGGATCGTTGGAGCCGGACGTCCATACTGTTGGGAATGCAGGAAGGCGAACAGCACCGACTGTTTGCCATCGTCCGACACGTACTGGTTCGCCGTTAGCTCACCTTCGCGCGGTGAAAAGAGGCGATAGAGTTTGCCCTGCTGCACCGTCTGGCGAATCGTCTTGTAGTAGGCGACCATCTTCGTCGCCAGGGCGAAATCGTCTGTCGTCCATTTGTTCAGATTGTTGCCGATGCCAAGCGAGCCCATCATCGCCACCAGGAACCGGTACTGGAGCGGCGTGGACCGGCCGTTCATATTCGGCACATCCGTCACCCAGGCCATCATCGTCTGCGCGGGATAGGCGTAGCTGAAGCCTTCCTGAATGCGCAGCCGGTCGAAGGCCTCGGTATTGTCGGAGGTCCAGACCTCGTCGGTACGTTTCATGATGCCCAGATCGACGCGCCCGCCTCCGCCCGAACACGATTCAATTTCGAGCTTAGGATGCCGCTCGCGCAGACGGTCTATGATCTCGTAAACGTTGCTCGTGTACTTCACCCAAATCTTTTTCTCATTAGCGGGGCCGGCTTCCGGCCAGCCGGGCTCGGAGAAATTGCGGTTCATATCCCATTTTAGAAACGCGACGTTGTTTTCCGTGACGAGCTTGTCCAGCCAGGCGAGCGTATGCTCCTTCACGTCGTCACGGGCCATGTTGAGGATCAATTGATTGCGGGCTTCGGTGCGCGGACGGCCGGGAAAATTCATGACCCAGTCGGGGTGCTTGCGGTAGAGATCGCTGTCCGGGTTCACCATCTCCGGCTCGACCCAGATGCCGAAATCCATGCCCAGAGCGTTCACGTAGCGGATCAGAGGCTGAAGGCCGTTGGGAAATTTCTTGGGGTTTACGGTCCAATCGCCCAGGCCGGCGTGATCATTGTTTCGCGCGCCAAACCAGCCGTCGTCCATGACGAAGCGCTCGACACCGAGCTTTGACGCCTTCTCAGCCAGTGCCTTTTGCCCGGGCTCGTCGACGCTAAATTCGGTGGCTTCCCAGGAGTTGTAGAGAACCGGCCGGGGTTTGGCCCTGAGTCCGCCGGGAAGAATGAACTCGCGCGTGAACCGGTGCAGCATACGCGACGCTTCGCCGAACCCACTGCCCGTGAAGCCGCCGTAAAAGGGCGGGGTATCAAGCCGCTCGCCCGGATTCAGCCGGTAGGCAAAGTCGAACGTGTTGTAACCGCCGGTGACGCGTACCTGCTGGTGCGGCGTCTGTTCGACAGTAAACTTCCACGACCCGCTCCAGCCGAGCGCCCCGAACCAGACGCGGCCGTGGTCCTGACCCGCGCGCACGCCATTACCTTCGGGCGCGTCGATGGCGAACCAGGGATTGGTCTGATGGCTGGTAGTGCCGCGCCGGCTCTCCAGCGCTTTCACGCCGGGATGAATCTCTTCCTGCACCAGCTGCGTCTCTCCCGCCCAGCGCCCGTTCAAATAGCTGAGCCGGTAACCGTCGCCGGGCGGCAGATACCATATGCCGGCCTGCGCGCTCTCGATCGTGATGGGCTGCGAGGTTCTGTTCTCGATGACGGCACGCTTCTCGATGATGCCCGCGCCGGAATACACGCGGTAATGCAGGTTGACGATCAAATCGTACTGGATGTCCTTGGTCACGACATCGAGCGAATCGCCGTGAATCTGGTAGCTCACGTAGCGGAGGACGAGGTCGCGATTTCCGTCGTCAAACGTCACTTTGAGGCAGGGTTCGGTGTACATATTGCTTCCCCAACCCGCATATTCGCCCGGAGTCGTGCTGGCGGAGCCGTCAAAGGAAGCCCATTCGGCTGAGGAGTGAAGCGCGGCGAGGTCCGCGTCGCGCCACAGCTTGCCGCCCCAGTATGCGTGCTGTAGTTGACCGCGCTCGTTTACGCCGAAAACATAACTGGAGTTGCCGGTGTCGAGCACCCACAGCTTCTTGTCCGCCAGGAAGCGGACGGGTTCCTGCCCGAAGGCGGAAGCGCATAGCGCGAGAGTGGCGAGAAGAGAGATGAAATGGCGACTGATCACCGAACCATGATATGGCAGGCGAAGCGGTTGAGGTGCGATACGACGGGGGCGGGCCTCGACAGAGCCTCTCAAGATCCGGCTGCGCGTTTTGGCGCGAGCTCTTTTGCGCGTTCGCGCGACCTCTCCCACCGCATGATCCCGATTAACGCCGCATACTCCACGACCAGCGTCCAGGGCCATTCCACTCCCTGCACCATAACTAGAAAAGCAGTGCAGACGACCAGTGAGGAGAAGATCGCCGCGCGATTCCAGGCGATGATTGCGGGCGGCAGCAGCCACGTGACATACCAGGGCATAACGACCGGGCCGAATACGAGAACCGCGCCGAGCGCGACGACCGTGTAACGGGCGAAGGAATTGGGACGGCCATCGTCAGACCGATAGAGCACGGCGAGTGTGGCGGCGACAAGACTGGCGCTCGCGATACGCGCGAATACTTGCGGCTGCGAAGTCACGATGCCGGCCGCCCAGGTGAGCAGCTGGAACGGTCCTGCATTGAACTGCCACGTTGCCGAAAAGGCCCGCAGGCCGTCGAAGAGATGCGTTCCGGCGCCGAAGTAAGGGATCCAGCATGCGAGTGCTGTCGCGCCCGCGAGAACGGTTCGCCATGCGCCCACGCGGCGCGCGAGGAAGGGAAGTAGCACGACCGGGAACATCTTCGCCCCGATGGCGAGGCCGAGGCCCAGCGATGCCGCCGTGCGCTTCTTGCGAGACAGAAAGTAGCACAGTGCCGCCAGCGCAGCGACGGCCATCGCATCGATATGCCCGCTTCCGGCAAACACTTTGATCACCAGCGGGTTCCACCCGTAGAGAATGCTCTTGGCCGGGGCTTCTCGCAGAACCGACAGCGTGACGATCAGAAAGATGTAAGCCAGCAAGTCGAAGCCGACGACAATAACTTTCATGGCCAGCACGCTGCCGGGCGCGAGCCAATTTGATGTGCGAAAGGCCATCTGCGCCAGAGGCGGATAGATGGTTGGCAATCGCGGATAGTTGATGTTGCCGCGGATCGTATCCCAGTCGGGCTGGGCGCTGGTCTCAGTTGAGAGTAATTGATCCATCGACGGGTCGGCGGGCGCAAATGCGTACGGATTGATTCCGCCGGCCGCGACATGACCATCCCATAGGTAGCGCCAGATATCGTCATCGAAGAGTTGGAACCGTTCGTAGGTGACGGATTCACCGCGCCAGTCGGCCCGCATGGCGGTGAATTTCTCGCGCAGCGAAAGCTCGGGCGGCAGACCGGCGGGGAGCAGCGTGATGCGGAACAGGACCGCGCCGCCCACGATCAAACTCCACAGTAGAGGGCTGACGGCCCTGTTGCGCATCATGTAATACGCAGCCAAACACAGCCCAAATTCGGCGCCCATCACAGCGAGAAAGATAGCGACAGGCCGCGCCCCGTTCACCGCGTCGAGCCGCAGCAGCATCAGATACAAAGCCTCGGAAGCCGCGAGGAGCGTGGCCAGCAGAAGTGAGGTCAACGATCCTCCGTGGTGAACGGCAGCCACCGCGCGCCCATGGTCGTTCCGGAGTATACCGCGCGTTGTGATGCCGGGCCGCATGGCCGGCCAGTTAAGTTCCTGTCAGCCGGGCCACCGTGATCGAGCCGGTGGACGCGTTGCACACCGAAGGAAGCGCAAACTAACCGCACTTTTCTCTTGCCGAATGCTTCGACCTCGTATGCTGAAAGCGTGATCCCGCGCGAATTTCCGCCGGCCTTTCGGAAGAATGTTCTCGGTGCATTCGCAAACGGCGCGGCGTGGCTGGATTCGCTGCCCGAAGTAATCGGCGCGTGCGAACATCACTGGCACATCGTGGCCGGTACGCCGTTTGATCTTTCCTATAGCTATGTGGCTCCGGCGCGGGATGCGCGTGGAGAAGAATTCGTTCTGAAAGTCTGTGCCGGCGGTCCCGAGTTCGCTTCTGAAATCGAGGCTCTGCGGGTTTTTGCCGGCGGTGCGGCAGTTCGATTACTGGACTACAACGTCGACTTTGGCGCAATGTTGCTCGAACGCCTATCGCCGGGACTCACGATTGCCGGGTTGGCCAGCGATGCAGATGCCACGCGCATCGCAGCTCTGGTAATGCGCGAGCTGTGGCGGCCGCTGCCACCGAACTCCTCATTTCCTACGATTGCGGAGTGGGCCGGTGGCTTGCGTCGCCTTAGAGCGGGATTTGACGGCGGCACGGGTCCATTTCCTCGGGCGCTCGTGGAAACGGCTGAGTCGCTGTTTCGCGAACTGCTCTTGGGTAGTGAGCCGCCCGTGCTCTTGCATGGAGATCTGCATCACTTCAACATTCTTTCGGCGGATCGGCGGGCCTGGGTGGCGATCGACCCCAAGGGTTTGGCGGGTGAGCGTGCTTACGAAGCCGGCGCGCTGTTGCGGAACCCGGATGTCCGGCTTTCTACCGATGCGCAGGTTCAGCAGCGACGCCTGGATGTCCTCCATGATGAACTCGCGCTTGATCGTGACCGGATGCTGGGTTGGGGCATCGCGCAGGCAGTGTTATCGGCTTGGTGGAGTTATGAGGATTCCGGCGGCGGATGGGAATCCGCATGCGCCTGCGCCGAAACGCTCATGCGGCTATTGAGGTGAAATCAACGATTCCAGAAAAGCTTTGTCCAGTCCGACCCGCGGTGCGAAGCCACCCCGAAATTTCTTTACCGCGCTGTTATCTGGTGGTCATTGATTCTTCATATCCTCCTGGTAGCCTAGCCGTCTCGATCCATTCTCCAGGAGGTACGACTGATGCACGGACTCTTACGCTCAACCTTATTCGCGATTCCGATGTTTCTTGCGTTCAGACCGGCCCCGGTAAACGCGCAGGAACACAAGGGCGCGGTCATCGGCCAGGTAATGGATACGGGTCATGGCGTGCTGAAAGGCGCGACCGTGGAACTGCAGCCGACAGGGAAGACGGCCATTACAGACAGCCAGGGCCAGTTCAGCCTTTCCGATCTGGGGCCGGGCGAATATTTTCTCACGATCTCGTACGTCGGCTTGGAACCGTTTACGAAAAAAGTTGCCATGATGGCGGGGCAGACACTTCGCGTAGAGGCCGAACTCAAGGTGGCGGCACAAAGTGAGTCGATCACGGTGACCTCTGAACGCCCGCACGGCGAGGCAGAGGCCATCAACCGCGAGCGCACTGCCGAGAACATCTTGCAAGTATTGCCGCACGATGTCATCGTTAGCCTGCCGAATGCTAACGTCGCCGATGCCATCGGACGCCTGCCTAGCGTCACGCTCGAGCGCGATGAAGGGGAAGGCAAGTATGTGCAGATCCGCGGGACTGAGCCGCGCTACAGCAATGTCACGATCGACGGTGTCAATGTACCAGCGTCGGAAAGCGGCGTGCGGCAAATCAAGCTGGACATCATCCCGTCGGACCTGGTCGAGTCGGTGGAGATCAACAAGACACTGTTAGCTAATATGGACGGCGATGGCATCGGCGGATCAGTAAACCTGCGAACCAAGACGGCCGGCGAGCAACCGACCATATCGCTGTTCGGTCTTGGCGGTTACACGCCGATTCTCGACGGGCGGACGGCGAGCCAGTTCGGCGGCACGATCGGCCAGCGTTTCGGCACGAAGAAGCAACTCGGCATGCTCTTCGGCGGCAGCTACGACTGGAACGGCCGGGGTATCGACGATATCGAGCCGGCCCCGACGGTCATCCAATGCGATCCCGGCAACTGTAAGACGCCCAGCGCGAACGCGCCCAATTTCGCGACGTATAACACCATGGATATACGCGAATATCGATACTATCGCGCGCGATATGGCTTCACCGGCAGCGTGGACTATAAGTTCAGCCAGAACTCGAACATCTGGGCACGGGGCCTCTACTCCCACTTCAACAACTTTGGCGATCGGTCGGTCTTGACCCCTACGATTAACACTTTCACCACGTCCCCAAACCAGGGAGATACGGATGGCAATATGTCCTACAACACACAAATCCGGCGTCCGGTGGAAGTAATCGGCAGCATAGCGGCTGGCGGTCGCCACGATTTTCATACGGCTTGGCTGACCTGGGAAGTTTCAGCCTCGCGATCCTCTTCGGAAGACCACGGGTACTCGACCGCTAGCTTTGGGCCCGTTGATCCAAACTCTCCGCTGAATAACGTCCAGTTCGGTTTCAACGACAGCAACCCGAACCGGCCAAAGTTCAACGTCCAAAACGGAGTCAACATCTACGACACGACAGGTTATTTCTTGCAGGGCCTGGACGTCGGCAAGAGTTATAGCCCGCAGGTGAATCTTCAGGCAGCGGCGTCGTTCGCTAAACAATACACGGTCGCGGGGCACTATGGGGCATTCGAGATCGGCGGGAAATTTCGGAACGCGCACAAGTTCGAGGAGTTTAAGGACCCGGCTTACACCGCGACCGACCCCACCATGTTCCCGCTGAGCGGCTTTCCGGTCACCCTGCAGAACAACGATTACTACGATGGAAGCTATACGCCAGGCCCCCTCATCGACTACAACAAGGTTATCGGCCTGATCAAGACCAGCCCCGATGCTTTCACGGTTGATTTGCAACCTCTGAATGCCCTGCAGAGCAACTTCGACCTGATCGAGCGGATCGGCGCCGGTTACGTGATGAACACGATCAATTTCAACCGGTTCCGGCTGTACTCCGGCGTTCGATTCGAATCAACCACCGAATACGCGGCAGGTTACCAGGTGCTGATCGATGCGAACGGCGGGTTTACCCCATCCCCTTTGCACAAAACATCGACGATCGTGGATCCACTGCCCAGTGTGGAGCTGCGCTACGCACTGACGTCCGAATCCGCCATCCGCGCGGCTTACGGCCGTGGCATCGCACGCGCCAATTTCGGCGACCTTGCGCCTTCGCTGACGGTAGATGACACCAGGCAGCGGATCAGCCTCGGCAATCCCAACCTGAAGGCCACGCATGCGAACAACTATGATTTGCTCTATGAGCAGTATCTAAAGCCGCTGGGCATGATTCAAGGCGGTTTCTTCTACAAGGACATCACCGATCCGATTTACGGAATCCAATCCATTGTGGCATCCGGCCCTTACACGGGTTTCCAGCAAACGCAGCCGCTCAATGGTTCCAGCGCCTACGTATGGGGTTTCGAGGCGTCCTACCAGCAACATCTCGGGTTCCTGCCCGGCAAATTAGCCGGCGCGGGCATCTCGGCGAACTATAGCTACACCGCGTCCCGGGCCAATGGGGTGCCGGGCCGCACGGATCATCCCGCGCTACAGCGCCAGGCGCCCAACACATGGAACGTCAGCCCGACGTATGATCGCGGGCGGCTGTCAATGCGGGTTGGCATCGCTTATAACCAGGCGAACATCTTTTTCTATAACTACAGCGATGGCGCCGCGCTGGGTATTAAAGGCCCAAACGGCGATAACTACCTCTATTCACACCTGCAGGTTGACGCGCAGGGGAGCTTTCGGCTCGTGAAAGGCTTCACCGCAGTAGTTTACGGACTCAATCTGACGAACGAAGTTTTCGGATTCTATCAGGGCAGCCCGAACTATCCGGTTCAGCGCGAGTACTACAATCGGACCATTGGCGCTGGTGTACGCTGGAATTCGTCCTTCGAGCGCTAAGTGGCGTGAAGCTATTTCAGAAATCCGCTGGCGCCGCTCGAGTGAGAACTTAGCTCGTCGTTAAGCGGATCGTCGAGCGCCAGGAGTTTGCGCAGGCTGGAGCTTAGCTGTGCCTGCACTTTCGCTGACAAGAGCTTCTTCTGGTACTGCTGCTGTGGTTTATCCCGGCGCGTGTAGAACGCGTGCATGGCGCGCCGCTGTCCGGTTGAGCGATTGGCCGTCGCTCCGTGCCACATGTGCGCATTCATCACCACGACCGTACCGGCGGCGCCGGTGAGCAACTCTTCGTCCGGATGCGGCGCTAGCGGATCGGCCAGGGCGTCCTGCGGCAAGCGTCCCCACTTGTGCGAACCCGGAATCATGCGGATGGCGCCGTTCTCAGCGGTGAAATCGTCCAACATCCAGAGCGAATTGCACACCCAGTAGCCGCGATCGTCCTTGACGGCGCCGCTGTCGGCGTGCAGAGGCTGCGAGCAATCGCTCAGCGGGTCGGCTGCGCGCACGTTCAGGCTGCTGAGTTTGAACTCTGGCCCCAGCACGTGCTCCACGCACGCGAGCACGCGGGGCGTGGCGATCGCGCGCTCGAAAATCTTTCCTTTATTCACCAGGTTCGCCAGGCGCCGGGCGTTCGGTTCCTGTTTGAATTCGGACCCGGCGGTTGAGCCTTCCTCCGCAAATAGTGCTTCGACCCGCGCGCGGAGCGACGCCAGCATCTCGCGGTCCATCAAATTAGCGAGGACGAGATAGCCCTTTTCGTCAAGCTGTCGCTTCTCGGCTTCGCTCAACATAAGTCGCTTCCAGATCCAGCAGCAGCCGCTTCCACGCGAGGCCGCCGCCGAAACCTACGAGGCTGCCAGATGCCCCGATCACGCGATGACAGGGCACAATGATCGGAATCGGATTCCGGCCATTTGCCGCTCCCACAGCGCGCACAGCTCGCGGGGCGCCGATCTGCGCCGCGATTTGGCTGTAGCTGCGCATTTGGCCGTACGGGATGGTCTGTAGCGCATTCCACACCCGCCTTTGGAAGTCGGTACCTCCAATTTCAAGCGGAACGTCGAAGGATTGTAAGTCGCCGGCGAAATAAGCCTGAAGCTGGCGGACGGTATTGCGCATCACAGCTGATGACAACTGGTGTATGCCATGTGGTCCGAACTCGATACTGCGAACGCCGTGGGGGCCGGTTTCGATTGAAAGTGAGAAGCCTTGACGAACCTCGAGGTCACACCATTCGTACATATCGCAAGTGTTGCAGATTGTGTTTTTTTAATCCAGTTTGTTTGCTTGTTGATCTGTCCGGAACGGGTCAAGCTGTTATAATCTAGGGGTTTAAGCCCCTACAGACTCAATATGCCATTAAAGCCCATTGAGGCCAACCACAGCGAGGACAAGAAGATTTACCTCTTGCGGCCGCGCGGGTTTTGCGCCGGCGTGGTGCGCGCGATCGACGTGGTGAAAATCGCCCTGGATCTCTATGGTCCGCCCGTCTATGTGCGCAAGGAAATCGTGCACAACAAGCACGTAGTGGATGAATTAAGGCATGCGGGTGCGATTTTCGTCGAGGAGTTACAGGAAGTACCGACTGGAGCCAGGGCCATTTTTAGCGCCCACGGGGTTTCGCCTGAGGTTCGCCGTGAGGCTAAAGAGCGGCGGCTGCAAGTAATTGATGCCACTTGCCCCCTGGTGACGAAAGTGCACCTGGAGGCAGTGAAGTTCGCGCGCGACGGTTACACCATCGTGCTGATTGGTCACAAAGATCACGACGAAGTGATCGGAACGCTGGGCGAAGCGCCGGACCGGACATTTCTGGTGTCAACCGTGGCGGATGTCGATGCTCTGGTGGTGCCAGATCCCGAACGGGTCTGCTATCTTACGCAAACCACGCTGAGCCTGGACGAGACGCGTGACATTGTCATCCGGTTGAAGGAGCGCTTTCCTCTGATTCAGGGACCACCCGCACAGGATATCTGCTATGCCACGGAGAACCGCCAGATGGCTGTGAAGGCCGTGGCTTCGTTCTGTGATCTGCTGCTGGTGGTAGGTTCGCAAAACAGCTCGAATTCCAAGCGGTTGGTGGAGGTTGGAGAGAATGCCGGCGTGCGATCGTTCCTGGTGAACGATTGGGACGACGTGGACGCGAAGTGGTTGAGCGGCGTGAAGAATGTGGCGGTGACCGCGGGGGCTTCGGCTCCGGAGCACCTGGTGAACGAGCTGATGGCTTCGTTAAAAGAGCACGGCTTTCACCAGTTGGAGGAAGTGGAGTTGGTGGAGGAAGACGTTCGGTTTTCATTGCCCGGCGAGCTGGCGCATGCCGCTTCCGTGTTGACGACAATATCCACCCGATGAGCCCAACCGTCGAGCGTACAGACAGCCTGGTTCGAGCGATTCCGGCGGCCGTCGAGCGCGCCGCGGAGAATCTGGTGTCGCTTCAAGACGCACGCGGCTACTGGTGCGCCGAGCTGACGGCCGACACCACCCTCGAATCCGATTACATTCTTCTGCAGCTCTGGATGCACCCGCCGCAAAACGGCGTCTGGAATCCTCCTACCCGGCCGCTGGTCGAAAAAGCCGCGCAGTCGATTTTGATGCGCCAGCTTCCGGACGGCGGATTCAATATTTATCAACAAGGCCCCACGGAAATCAGCGCCACGGCGAAAGCTTATTGCGCGTTGAAGCTGGCCGGCCTTTCCGCGGACGACCCACGTATGGCGCGCGCGCGCGATTGCATTCTGGAGCGGGGGGGGCTGCAGGCGGCCAATAGCTACGTAAAGATCAATCTCAGCCTGTTCGACCTTTACCCGCGCGAGCACTGTCCGGCGATTCCTCCGGAGCTGATGCTGCTGCCCGGCAACTTCATTTACCAGATGTCCTCTTGGACCCGGGCGATCGTCGTTTCGCTTTCCATCGTGCACGCGCACAACCCGCGCCGCCCCGTCCCGGCGGGGTTCTCGCTCGAAGAGCTGTTCCTTCCCGGCGTGCCTCTTTCGTTTTACCGAGACGCGGAAAAGTCCGCCTCGCGCAACGTGTTTTTGCGTATCGACAGAGCACTGAAGCACTGGGAGCGGCGGGGTCCGAGCAGCATTCGCCGGAAGGCCATCAAGGCCGCCGAGGAATGGATGCTGCAGCGCCTCGAGGGTTCCGACGGATTAGGCGCCATCTATCCGCCCATGATGTACTCCATCATGGCCCTCGATGTTTTGGGTTATGCGGAAGATCATCCCGCGCGCCGCGAGGCCGTGCGCCAATTCGAGCGTCTGATGGTGGATGATGGCCGGCGCCCGCTGTTTTTCCAGCCATGTTTTTCGGCCATATGGGATACCGCGATCGCGATGTTCGCGCTGGGAGAGTCCGGCGACGCCCCAAGTGCCTCCCTTTCGCGCGCCGCCAATTGGGTGCTCGAAAAAGAAATCCGGCGCAAGGGCGATTGGTCGGTGAAGTCGCCTGATACCGAGCCTTCCGGCTGGGCGTTCGAGTTCAATAACGAATATTACCCGGATATCGACGACACGGCCATGGTGCTGCTCGGCCTTAGCCGCTCGCGCGCCACGGATGCCGGAGCGCAGCGCGCCACGGAGCAGCGGGCTCTTCACTGGATACTCGAAATGCAATCCAGCGACGGCGGGTGGGCGGCGTTCGACAAAGACAACAACTGGGAGTTTCTGAGCAACGTTCCGTTTGCCGATCACAACGCCATGCTCGACCCAACCTGCGCCGATATCACCGGCCGAGTGATGGAGTCGCTGGGCGCTTATGGCTACGATCGCAGCCATCCGGCTATGCGGCGCGGCGTCGATTACCTGGTGCGCACTCAGCAGCCCGATGGCAGCTGGTACGGCCGGTGGGGTGTGGCTTACATCTACGGAACCTGCTTCGCGCTGCGCGGCTTGCGCGCCGCCGGCGAGGACGACCGCGAGGCCCATGTGCTGCGGGCGGGCGAGTGGCTGCGGGCCATCCAGAACGCAGACGGCGGGTGGGGCGAAAGCTGCGCCAGTTACGACAACGGCGCTTTCACGCCGGCTCAGAGCACGCCATCCCAGACCGCTTGGGCCATCTCCGGCTTGCTCGCCGGAGGCGATACCACCAGCCGCAGCCTACACCAAGGGATCGAGTATCTGCTCGAAACACAGCGCGCGGATGGCTCGTGGAATGAGGATCTCTCGACCGGCACCGGCTTTCCCAGGGTCTTCTATTTGACGTACCATTTATACAGGCTCTATTTCCCGTTACTGGCTCTATCCGAGTTTGCCAAATTAAAAACTTCCCGATCCACGGAGCGTGCATGAGATTTCCGCTTTCCATGACGGCTGGCATGGCGGGGTACATCTTTAAGAACAAGATGCGGCCCAAGCCGGAATGGCAGAAGACCGCCGCGCCGGTGCTGGACGCCTCGAACCCATTCCGCATTTTGCCGGCGCGGTTGGCCGAGGGCGGGAGCCGGGAGCCGCATCCCATGATCAACAGGCGGTTTCCCATCGTGCTGATGCTTGAGCCGCTGCACGCCTGCAATCTCACGTGCACCGGCTGCGGGCGCATCCGCGAGTACGAATCCACGATCACAGAGAGGATTCCGCTCGAAGAGTGCCTGGCGGCGGTGGATGAGTGCGGCGCGCCCATGGTATCGATCTGCGGCGGCGAACCCATGATGTATCCGCAAATCGGCGAACTGGTGGCAGGAATCCTGGCTCGCAGCAAGAACATTTACCTGTGCACCAACGGCATGTTCATTGTCAGGCGCCTTCACGAATTTACACCGGACCGGCGTTTCTTTTTCAACGTACATCTGGATGGCCTCGAAAAAACGCATGACATGTGCGTCGAAAAAGACGGCGTTTTCCGCGAGGCCATTGAAGGTATCAAAGCCGCCAAGGCCGCCGGCTTCATGGTGTGCACAAATACCACGATTTACAAAGAAACCGACATGAAGGAGATCGCGGCGCTGTTTGAGTACCTGGAGCCGTTCGAAGTGGATGGGCACCAACTCTCACCGGCCTATGGCTATTCCGCCGTCAACGATCGCGAGATTTTCATGACGCGCGACGACATCCACGAGAAGTTCAAGGATGTCGATACGCTTTTCAAGCGTTTCCGGTTGAATCAGACACCGATGTTTCTTGAGTTCTTGAAAGGCGACCGCGATCTGCCGTGCACCGCTTGGGGCAACCCGACGTACAACATCAAAGGCTGGAAGGGCCCCTGCTACCTCATCACCGACGCGCATTACAAGACATTCGAAGCGCTGATGACGCAGACGCCCTGGGAGAACTATGGCCACGGCAACGATCCGCGTTGCGAGCACTGCATGGTGCATTGCGGCTATGAACCGTCAGCGGCGCTGGGCATCAATGCCAGGCTGGCGGACAGTTTCAAAATGTTGACGTGGGCGCTGCGGTAGTGGCTGCCGGCGCCGCGGCGTTAAATCCGTGAAGCCTACGCTGGTTACCGGCGCTTCTGGTTTCATCGGGTGGCACGTCGCGCGGTTGCTCACGGAGCGCGGCCAAAGAGTGCGAGCGCTGGTTCGCCCCGCAAGCGCGCTGCGTGAATTAGAAGTGGAGCCGGCGATCGGCGATCTGCGGGATGCGGCGTCGCTCGACGGTGCGGTGGCCGGTTGCGAACGGGTCTTTCATGTGGCCGCCGATTATCGGCTTTGGGCGCGCCGTTCGCAGGAGCTGTACGAATCGAATGTGGAGGGCACGCGCAATTTGCTGGAAGCGGCCCGCCGGCATGGAGTTGAGAAGTTTGTTTATACCAGCACCGTGGGTTGCATCGGCGCACCGCGTGGCGGGCTGGGAGACGAGACAGTACCGGTTACGCTCGATGAAATGTCGGGCGCCTATAAGCGGTCGAAGTTTTTGGCGGAGCGGGTTGCCCTGGATTTTGCGGCGTCCGGTTTTCCGGTAGTGGTAGTCAATCCTACGGCGCCGGTCGGAGACCACGACGTCAAGCCGACGCCCACAGGAAAGATCGTGCTGGATTTTATGAAAGGTGCGATGCCGGCGTTCATCGATACCGGTCTGAACCTGGTGGACGTGCGCGATACGGCGGAGGCACACCTGCTGGCGGCGGAGCGGGGAAGGCCCGGCGAGCGTTACATCGTTGGTTGCGAGAATCTGACGTTGGCTGAGATTCTGCAAAAGCTAGCGCGGCTCACCGGAAGGCAAGCGCCAAGGGTGAAACTACCGTACGCGGTAGCTTACGCCGCGGGAGTGGTGACAACGGGTTGGGCTTGCGTGACCGGACGTCCGCCGCGCGCGCCCCTGGACGCGGTTCGCATGGCGAAGAAGAAGATGTTTGTTTCGACCGATAAGGCGCGGCGGGAATTGGGTTTTGCGCCGGGCCCGGTGGATGCGGCCCTGGGACGCGCGGTGGAATGGTTTCAGGCGAACGGCTATTGCTGATCGCCGCCGAGCCGCGCGAGTTCAGCGGCTTGATGCAGTTTTGCAGGAATGTGAAGCCGCTGGCATGGCCGGTATATTGGGCCCGGTCGGCTGATTTGAACGGCCGGAAGGTGCTGCTCGTGGCTAATGGCGCCGGCAGACGGCGGGCGGGGCAGGCTGTCGACGTCGCGAGTTCGATGGACAAGATGGATTCGATTTGCAATATGGGATTCTGTGGCGCACTTGAGAGCGGGATGGAGATCGGCGATATCTTTGTCGCCGAGCGCGTGCAAACGGGTGATGCCGAGTATGCGGCGATGCAACCGGAATCGATGCGCTCGTACCATTCGGGCGTGCTGGCTTCGATCGATCGCGTAGCACAAACCGCGGAGGAAAAATGCACGCTCCGCGCGGGTGGAGCTTCCGCCGTCGAGATGGAAGCCGCGGGGGTGGCCGGGAAGGCCGCCGACCTTAGTCTGCCGTTCTATTGTGTGCGATCCGTTACGGATCTGGCGGATGAGAGTTTCGGCTTGGACTTTAACGCGGCGCTGCGCCCCGACGGCAGATTCGATACAATGCGATTAATTGCGGCGTCCTGCCGCCGGCCCCTGAGTTTGTTACCTGAATTATTGCGTCTGGGAATGCGTTGCCGCACAGCGTCCCGAACCTTAGGAGAATTCGTTGCCGATTGCCGATTTTGACATAGCGGTGCCCTCCACTATGCACGCGGCCGTGTACAAAGGCGGGAGTGTGGTAACGGTGGAGCAGGTCCCGACGCCCGAAATCGGCCCCGGTGAGCTGCTGGTTCGCGTGGAGGCTTGCGGCATCTGTCACACCGATCTGAAGAAGATCGAATATAACCTGCTGGCGCCGCCGCGGATTTACGGGCACGAGACTGCCGGCGTAGTGGCGCGTGTGGGCCGCGGCGTACGTAATTTTGAACCGGGCGACCGTGTCGTGGTCTTCCACCACATTCCCTGCTCGAATTGTTTCTATTGTCAAAAGAAGTTGTATGCGCAATGTCCGGTTTATAAGAGGGTCGGCGTGACGGCCGGCTTCGAGCCGGCGGGCGGCGGATTTTCGCAGTATGTGCGCGTGATGGATTGGATCGCGGCGCGCGGCGTGGAGAAGATTCCTGATGGCATCTCATTCGAGCGCGCTTCTTTTGTAGAGCCCGCGAACACCTGCCTGAAGGGCGTTGTGCAGTGCGCGCCCGAACGCGGCGAAGTAGCCCTGGTACTGGGACAAGGCCCTATCGGGCTCCTCATGACCATGCTGGTGAAGCGCGCCGGTGCCCGCGTCATTGCAACTGACATGATTTCCAGCCGCCGAGAATTGTCTTTGCATTGCGGCGCTGAGCGGGCTCTCGATCCGCGCGCGGAAGACGTCGGCGGCATTGTAGCGTCGCTCA
>DATLVQ010000365.1:0-4179 GCA_035577325.1 Bryobacteraceae bacterium
CGCGGACTGGACACAGCGCGCCTTCAATAAATATGACGGCTCTCACAGCGGCAACCTGAGCCGCGCCTCGCAACCCGGACCGATACGACGGTTCTCCAGCGTCAGCGCGCCGCCGTGCGCTTCGGCAATTTGCCGGCTCAGCACCAGGCCGATGCCGGAGCCGCCCGGTTTGGTGGTGAAGAACGGAACGAATAAGTTTCCCGTGTTGGACAAGCCGGGCCCATCGTCCTCCACCTTGACCTCCACGTACGACGCGTTCTTGCGCCAGGCGACGCGCACTCCGCCGCCGGTTTCCAGCGCGGCGTCAGCGGCATTCCGCAAAAGATTGATCAGCAGCTGTTCGAGCTGATCGGCGTCGGCGTGGATCATGAGGTCCGGCCCGGGCTGCACGGTCACCGGCAGACGAGTCTCAAGGCCCACCACACGCCGGACCCATTGACCCACATCGAGCGGAGCAAGCGTCGGCCGCGGCAGCTTGGCGAACCTGGCATAAGCACCAATAAAGCGGCTGAGCGATTCAGAGCGCGCCGAGATCACGGCCAGGCCGCGGCGCATGTCCTCCTGCCAGTCCGGAGGCAGTGCGTCGCCAGCCACCAGATTTTCCAGGCTCCCGGCGATGGACTTGATAGGCGTGAGCGAATTATTCAGCTCATGCCCCAGTACGCGCACCAGCCGCTGCCATGCTTGTAGTTCCTCTTCACGCAAAGGGCGAGTGAGATCGCCGATCACCAGAAGCTGCATGGGCAGGCCGTGTTCGCGAAACGTGCTGCGACGCATACCCCAGCGGCCAGGCCCGCTCGGGAAAGTCATTTGCAGGATGCGGGCCGGTTCGCCTTCAAGACAGTCCGCGAGCTCCAGTTCTGCGGCGCTACGACCGATCAGGCGCTCGGACGGTTTGGCGAGCAGCTTTTCGCCGGCGCGGTTTACTAGGCGTAAGAGCTGCTGGCTGTCGAATGCAAAAATCGCGACTTCGATCTCGCCCATCACTTTACGCAGCAGCGTGGTGGCCTCAAGGGCGCCGAGGCGCTGCTCGCGCAAGGTGCCGCCCATGGCATTCACCTGCTGCATAACCTCGCCCAGCGCGTCGTCGATATTCGCGCCGCGCGCTCGCACCGAGAAGTCGCCTTCCTGCAGAGCGGCCAGCAGGTTCGAGAGAGTGCGCAGCGGAAACACGACGCGCTCGCGCACGGCCGACGCGAAACCCAGCCAGAAGCCGGCGATGAGTACGGTCAAAGTCCATTGCGTCTTGGGGTCGTGGTTGCCGGTCCACAGCATGATGAGCGCCGTGGCGGAGCCGGGAAGCCCGGCCAGCAGGGCAAGAAAAAAGATCCGGCGCTCGTAATACATTCGGGCGCGCCGGCCCTTCGCGGTCATAATCCGAAGCGTTGCAGGCGGCGATAGAGTGCGCTGCGGCTCAACCCAAGCGCTTTGGCCGCATGGCTGACGTTGCCGTCGAAACGCGCCAGCGCTTTCTTGACGAGCGAAAACTCCACTTCTTCCAAGCTCATGTCTTCCAGGCGTGGCGCGCCATCGCGGCTCTGCCGCAGGCCCAGGTCTCCAGCCTTCACGGTGTCGCCCTGCGCCATCAGTACCGAGCGTTCCACGGCGTGATCCAGTTCGCGGATATTGCCGGGCCATGGATGATCGAGCAGCGCCTGCATGGCGGCCGGATCGAATGCGGCCAGCTGCTTGCGGTACCGCTGAGCGTGCCTGCCGAGGAAATGCGAGGCCAGCAGCGGAATGTCCTCGCGGCGATCGCGCAGCGGCGGCAGGTGGATCTCGATGGTGTTCAAACGGAATTGCAGGTCGGCGCGGAAGTGGCCCGCGACGACTTCGGCGTTGAGATCGGCGTTGGTCGCCGACACGATGCGCACATCCACCTGGCGCGTGCGCGACGAACCCACGCGCTCGAGCTCTCCGGTCTGTAACACGCGCAACAGTTTGGACTGCTGGGTGGCGCTGATATTGGCAATCTCGTCAAGAAAAAGCGTGCTGCCGTCGGCCAGCTCGAAACGGCCCACGCGATCCGCCTTGGCATCGGTGAACGCGCCGCGGACGTGTCCGAATAGCTCGCTCTCGAAAACACCTTCCGGCAGCCCCCCGGCGTTGACGGTCACCATGGGCTTGGCGGAGCGCGACGAGATGGCGTGCAGCGTTTGCGCCACGATTTCTTTTCCTGTTCCCGGTTCGCCGGTAACCAGCACGTTCGCGTCGGACGGCCCGACATTGGCGATCAGGCGCAGCACCGGCTGCATGGCGGGCGCCTCGGCGATGAGCGTGGGCCGCTCCGCGCCGCGCAACAGGCGATTTTCCGCTTCCAGTCTCAGGCCCTTGCGTAAGGCGCGACTCAGCTCGATCTGCGTGCGCAGAATGCTGATCAGCCGCTCGTTTTCCCAGGGCTTCTGGATGAAGTCGCGCGCGCCGCGCCGCATGGCTTCCACCGCGATCTTCACGCTGCTCCAGGCAGTCATGACCACCACCGGCAGCGTGCTGTCGAGCGCCTGGATGCGCGACAGCAGATCCAAACCCTCCTGGCCGGATGTGGTATCGCGGGCGTAGTTCAGATCCATCAGGACCACATCGAATTCGCGTGCATCGAGCGCGTTCAGCACGCCAGCGGGCGATGAAACCAGCTCGATCTGATATCCCTCGGTCTTGAGCAGCAGACGCAGCGCCTCCAGCACGTCCGGCTGGTCGTCGGCTATCAGCACGCGCGGTGCGTTCGCGTTCGAACTCTTGGGGAATGTTTTTCGCTCGGACTCGAGGGTTGTACTCATAAGGGCCTCTACTATGTTTCGGCGCGTTTATTTCACCAGCCATCCGTCCGCCAAATTGATGATGCGATTGCCGTACTGCGCGTTGGTCTCGGAATGGGTGACCTGCACGATCGTCGTGCCTTCGTCGTTCAGTTTCTTGAACAGCTCCATGATTTCTTTGCCCTGTGCGGAGTGCAGATTGCCGGTGGGTTCGTCCGCCAGAATGAGTTTTGGGCTGGCGATCACGGCGCGCGCCACCGCAACCAGCTGCTGCTGTCCGCCCGAAAGTTGATTGGGATATAGGTCTTTTTTGCCAACAATGTGAAACCGGTCCAGAACGTCGCACACCAGGCCGGAGCGCTCCGCCGACTTGATGTTCCGATAAGAAAGCGGGATGTCCAGGTTCTCGTAAACGGTAAGGTTATCAATCAGATGGTAGCTTTGAAAAACGAACCCAATATACTTTTTGTTGATTTCCACGCGCTGCTTGGTGTTCAGTTTATGGACAGGTTGCTCGGCAAAGAGAAACTCGCCGGTCCAGGAGCCGTCCAGCATGCCCAGTATGCTGAGCAGCGTGGACTTACCTGCCCCCGACGGTCCCATGATGGTGACGAATTCTCCTTCTTTGATGTCCAGAGTGATGCGGCGCAGGACGAAAGTCTTTCCGTAACCGGCTTCGTAGTATTTTTCGATGTTGTTGAGTCGGATCATCGGTTCCATGGCTTATTCATATCTTAATGCTTCCACCGGATCGACCCTGGAGGCACGCCGCGCCGGGATGTAGCTGGCGGCAACCGCGACTGCAGCGAGCAGAAACGAAACAGCGATCAAGGTTACGGGATCGCCCGGCTTGACGCCATAGAGAAACCGCTCGAGAACGCGCGTCAGAGCCAGCGCCCCGGCCAGTCCCAGGACGACGCCCCCGGCTACCAGGCGCAGGGCCTGCGTGAGCACCAGCTTCATCACGTCCAGCGAGCGCGCGCCCATGGCCACGCGGACGCCGATCTCGTGCGTGCGCTGGCCGGCGGTGTAAGAGATGATGCCGTAAATTCCAGCGGTAGCGAGCGTCAGGGCCAGCGTGGCGAAAATCCCAATCAGCAGCAGGCTGAACCGCTGTGGCATGATCGAATCGGCCATCACGCGCTCCATGGTTTTCACCTGACTGATGGGTTGATTGCGGTCGACGGCCGATATCTGGCCGCGCACCGCGCCTACCAGTGACGTGGGATCGCCCTGGGCGCGGACGACCACATAAAGATGCGTCAACGGACTGTACGAACCCAGTTGCGGGCTTTGCTGGTAGGGATAATACAATTCCGGCGCGGGATCGTGAGCCAGCCCCGAATGTCTCACGTCGGCAACGACGCCGACGATCTCACGCCACACCGGCGGATTGCTTTCCAGGCTGACGCGTTTGCCGATC
>DATLVQ010000366.1:0-4559 GCA_035577325.1 Bryobacteraceae bacterium
CATGATTCACCCGCGCATGGCGACTACGCTCGGATTCGTCATGACCGATGCCAATATTCCCACAGCCAAGCTGCGCGTCATCCTGACGCGCGCGGCGGAGCGCAGCTATAACCGAATCTCTGTGGATGGCGACACGTCGACCAATGACACGGTGATCCTGCTGGCCAATGGCTGCTCCGGAGTGCGGCCCGACCCCAACGAATTGTCGGCATTCCAGGAAGGCGTCACCGGCGTCATGGAAACGCTGGCGCGGCAAATCGCACGCGATGGAGAAGGCGCGCGAAAGCTGGTCACGATCGATGTGGCCGGCGCCGCTACCGAAGACGCGGCGGCGCAGATCGCCCGGGCAATTGCCAATTCGCCGCTGGTCAAGACGGCGATCGCTGGCAGCGATCCCAATTGGGGGCGCATTCTTTCGGCTGCCGGAAATGCGGGCATCGCTCTTGATCCGGCGAAGGTCGATATCACGATGCAGGGCGTGACCGTGTGCCAAAGCGGTCTGGCAGCGAAATTTTCCGAGCAGAGCCTCAAGCAGCGGCTGGATCAACCGGAATGCACGATTCACTTTCAGATCCGCGGGAAGGGTAAGGGGCGCGCGCGCTTCTGGACCTGCGATCTCACCGAAGGTTACATTCGTATCAATGCCAGCTACCGTACTTGAGATTGCGCGACGAGCATTTATCGCGGCTCTGGCGGCGCCGCTGTTCGCCGATACTCACCAGGAGATCATCGATCTATTCACCAAGATGGCGTCGGCGCTCAGCGAAGGCAATGGCCTCTCGTTTCTCGACCATGTCGATCACGCAATGCCGGATTACGGGACGCTGGAGAAATATATCCTGGCGCTGGCAGCGCAGGACGAGGTGATGTCGTCGATCGATTTACTGAAAGAAGAAGGCGATGATCGCACCCAGACGGCGGAGCTCGACTGGTTTCTGCAGATCCGTTCGCGCGAGCAGAGCGGACCGCTGGAACGTAGGCGGCAAATTGTCCGGTGCCGGTTGGAGCGCACGAAGAAAAAGTGGAAAGTGATGGCTGTTGAGCCGGTGAGCTTCTTCGTGCCACCGGGGTCGCGTTAACAGAGCAAAGATTGTGCACCGCAGAGGCGTAGAACGCCGAGAAATCGAGCGTTCAGGAGCGCCTATTTCTCTAATTCTGCCGCGACGGCTTCAATCGCGGCGGCTTCGTTCTCCAGCACTTTCCCCGCGCGCATGAGCTGTTCATCGGCCTGCTTCCAGTTTTTCTGCTCGATGGCTTCGCGTACTCCGGGGATGGTCTTCACCCCGTAACCGGTGTACATTCCGGGCGCATAAATCTGGTGCTTGAACCAGGGGCGGCCGGGCAGTCCATCGGGCAATGTCAGCGCGCGCTCCACCTGCGCCAGGCTACGGTTCGCCGCAGTGAGCGGTTTCTTGTCCAGCGCCAGTCTCTGCGTGGTTTTATCGTAATGCTCCGTGCTGCGCTGCAATTTTTCCAAGCCGTTGCGCAGTGGCGCGAAATTCAGGAACGGCGGAACATCCTCCACCTTCGGCGGTATCAGCGTCTTTTTAGGATCGGCAATGGCGGAAAAGACGCCTTCTTCAATCTCCTTATTGCGCTCCTTGATCTCGTCACTTTTCGACTTCCAGAGCTTGTCCAGGTCATCGGCGTATTTTTGGATGGTGTCGGTGAAGTTCGTGAAATCGTAGGGCAGCAAGTCGGCATCGGCCAGGCGCATCACAACCGTGCCGATGGTTTCCGCGAGCGCACGACCATAGCGAAAGTCCGTGTCGGCGAAGTGGGTGTACCAATAGAAATCATCGTAGATGGAGTGGTAAATGCCGCCGCCGTCCTCGCCGCCATATCCCAGATCGAGAGACGCTATGCCGAGATGATCGAGGAACGCCGTGTAATCCGAGCCTGAACCGAGCGCTCCGATGCGCAAATCGGCGCGTTTGCGAATCTCGTCGCGATCCGCAGGGGCGCCGTTGGCGATGCGTTCCAGGCGGAGCCGCTTGAAGGCCGCATAGTCTTTTTCAGGATCCGCGATATCCCGGGCGACGCCGTTGATGAATTTCTCGAGCGAATGTGAACCGCTCATTTGCAGATATCCACGCCCGTTGCCGTCGGAATTGACATAAACGGCGGCGTGCGCGCGCAATTCATCGGCGTGCGCTTCGGCCCATTCGGTCGAGCCCAGCAGGCCCTCCTCTTCGCCGTCCCACACGCAGTAGACGATAGTGCGTTTGGGCTGCCAGCCCTGTTTCAACAGCGTCGCCAGCCCGCGCGCCTCTTCCATCTCGGCGTTGGCGGCGGATACCGGATCTTCCGCGCCATTGACCCAGGCATCGTGATGGTTGCCGCGGACGATCCACACGTCGGCCTCGCTCGTTCCGGGAATGCGCGCGACAACGTCATAGAGCCGCTTGGTGTCCCAGTTCGATTTGATTTTCAAATGCACTCTTGCCGGGCCCGGACCGATGTGGTATGTCATCGGCAATGCGCCGCGCCAGTTCGCCGGCGCGACGGGACCTTTGAGAGCGGCCAGGAGGGGCTGGGCATCGGCGTAAGAAATCGGGAGCACGGGAATCTTGGTGATAGTCTTGGCTTCGCTCAACGGCAGGCGTTTGGCGTCTGGGGTCGCACCCACGCCGGGCGTGAGCGGATCGCCGGGATAGATGGGCATATCCATGACGCTGCCGCGCTGCGCGCCCTCGCGCGGGCGCCAAGGACCGGCAGGGAACACATCGCCCTGAAAGTAGCCATCCTCGCGCGGATCGGAATAAATGATGCAACCCAGGGCGCCGTGTTCGGCGGCCACTTTGGGCTTGATACCGCGCCAGGAAGACCCATAGCGCGCGATGACGATGGCGTCTTTCACGGAGATGCCCAATCGTTCGAGCTGCTCATAGTCGTCCGGAATTCCATAATTGACGTAGACCAAAGGGGCGGTGACGTCGCCATCAACCGAATAGGCGTTGTAGATGGGCAGCTGTTCTTTTTGCTGCTCCGATGTTGGATCGACGGCGACCGCGGGCTCTTCGAGCTTGGCTGTGAAGCGTGAGGGCTCGATCAATTCGACCGCGCGCTCGCGTGGCGTTGGAAACAGCACATCAAACGATTCAATTTGGGCGTTGAGCCCCCACTCCTTGAATTTCGCAAGTATCCACTCGGCGTTGTCCTTGTCGTAGGGCGAGCCGACATGGTGCGGGCGCGCGGAGAGGCGCTGCATATATTCGCGGAGCCTGTCGGCGCTCGGTATGGCTTTGAATTTGGTTTCCCAGGCGCGCTCGGAGGTCGTGGAGTCCGGCGAGAAACCTTGCAAAACCGGGCCATCTGCCGCCGGAATGGCGGAAAAAAAGAGGCTAAAACAGATCGGAATTCGAGCAAAGGTTTTCATGGTGATTCAAAGAAGTACGAGTGTACCGCAGCGAGGCGTTATTGCGGCAGATACTCTTGCGCCAGCTCTTCGAATTCGGTGGGAGTGACGAGATGGAACCGGATCTCAAGCGAAGAGAATTTCCGCAGTGCGTCGTGCATCTCATCCGACGGCAGCTCCGGGCCGGCGACGAACAAGTGGCCGGCGGCAACTTTATATGGCAGCACTCTCCAACGCTTCACGATTTCGGCAGGGAGCGAGCGCGTGATGGGACGAGAAATGACTTCAGGTTCAGGTTTGCCGAACGGAACGTTCTGCTGCAGACTGAGCGCCGTGTAAACGTCGGCCTCGGTGAGCTTGCCCTGCATGATCAGGAAGTCTCCCAGGCGGATGCCGGCGGGCTTCGCGGCGAGCGCGGCTTCCAAATCCTCGGGGCCGAGATATTGGCACCGCACCAGCACCTCGCCCAGCTTGCGGACGTGCTCCAGCAGCGCGGCGCGGTCGGGATATGCATGCTCGGTCTTCAGCCAGACGAGGGGGCGGCCGCGCGCTACGGAGGAAAAATAGCGGTAATACGCCATCACCGTGGCCATGCAGTTGATCCAGTTTCCCCAGATGGCGCGCACCGGCACACCGGTGGCAAATCGCCACCCATAGATACGCGCGCTGCAAGCCGCACGGATCACCATGTGGAATGACTGCAGTCCCAGTGTGCCGAAAAAAACGAAGCGGAGTAGACTGTTCTGAGCGACCTGCGCGAGGCCCCACAGCGTATGGGTGTGCGCGGCCCAAAGCCATGTCAGGGCGCCGTAGAGAAACAACACATTGGAGAGCGGCGCGGCGAGGTTGCCCACCAAGCCCTTGCGGTCGCGCCAGAACCAGTAGAGCTGATCGGCCGTGTCACGCCAACCGTGACGCTGCCAGGATTGCAGCGCGATCCCAGTGATCCAGCGCGTCTTCTGGCGTACCGCCGCTTTGAACTTACGGGGAAAGTACTCACGGGTGGCGACGAATGCGCGGCCAGCCCGGAAGACCGGAATGAAAAACTGGCGACACCCGAGCCGGTGCATGCGAAATCCGTTTTCGTAATCTTCGGTGAGACATACGGGCTCAAAAATTCGATTGGAATGCGCGGCGGCCAGCCGATCGAGGGCCTCGCGCTTGAAGCCGGTTCCTACGCCGCACGACGGAATAAAGCCCC
>DATLVQ010000367.1:0-7486 GCA_035577325.1 Bryobacteraceae bacterium
GGCGCGGGACGAGAAATCACGCGTGCGCCGGCAGCTGGAGTCGCCTTTCGCGATTCACACGGTTCCACATGTCCGCGAAAGGCGACTCCAGCTGCCGGCGCACGCGTGATTTCTCGTCCCGCGCCCCTTCGATGAATCGAAGCACTTCGCCCACCTTGATGGTGTCGGCCGGACGCGACAGCAGATATCCTCCTTCCGCCCCACGGCGCGATTCCACAAACCCGCCTTGTTTCAGGCTGGCCAGAATTAATTCCAAAAATTTTTGCGGGATCTTCTGTCGTTTGGCGATGTCGGCAATCTTGATGGGCTGTCCAGGAGGCTGCGTGGAAAGGTCGAAGACCGCGTGAAGGGCGTACTCGCCTTTAACAGAAATGTTCATCGAAGGGCGTCTGGCAATCTCCTGTCTTCAACTAGAGATTATGCGAAAAGGCGTACCGAGTCAATTTGGAGTTACTGGAAGAGGTGACGTTTCGAGGGAAAAACCGGACCGCCGCGCAGCGCTGGAATGAAAAGGGATCGGCCGCGCGGCTATCCAGGAGTGGATTGCAAAACCGCGAAGGCCTTAGCCTTCCTTCTTGGTTTCTTCCTTCTTGGCCTTCTTGCCCTTCTTGGTTTTCTTGGCCTTCTTGCCTTCTTCCTTCTTTTCGTCCTGACGGGCGAACGACACGGTTGCCAGACCGGTCAGCAAGGACAGGCCGAGCATGGCGGTCATGAGTTTCTTCATTTTTGCTGTTCTCCTTGGAGTGACGATATTCTCGTCTCAGGGTATGATACCGGACCCGACATGAAGTCGCCCTTAAGTGACTATTAAAATCGCTTCATTAAGAGCGTGAGTCCCGGTCACACGCTTCGCTAAGCTTCTAATTAAGCGCTGTCAGCCGTATAAGCCTCCCCTTTTCAAATATTTAAGACTCAATCCAACCTGCGCCCGAAATCCTCGAAATCCGGTGTTCATTCGCACTCTGATTAGCATGAAATCGGATGAAGAAAGCCGAACTCGCCGGGCGTCTGGCGAAACAGACGCGGGTATCGAAAGCCGAGGCCGCCGACAAGTTGGACCACGTCGTCAGCCAGATCATTGCAGACCTGAAGAAGGGCGTAAGCGCTCAGCTTCCAGGGCTTGGAAAGTTCACGCCTGGCGCGAAGTGGCGCTTTGCGTTCGAACGTGCCGCCGTGAAGGGAACGCAGCGCCGTGGCAAAAAGTAGGGTCTCATCGGCCCGGCAGATCGCCCGCATCGTTCGGGAGTGCCTGGAGGAAGGAAAGACAGTAGTTATCGACGGATTGGGTTCGTTTCGCAAACGAGGAAATCTGGGCTATCGCTTCGTTGAACGGGCGGCGCCGTCGGTTTTTCTGGCATATGTTCAGGAAGACGCGCGGATCGTCGAGCGCCTCTGCGACGCTCTTGAAGCACACGGCTTCGATTCCTGGATCGACCGGCGCAAGTTGCTGCCGGGACAAAACTGGCCGCGATCCATCGAAGACGCCATCGAAGCCACCGATTTCGTCGTGGCCTGCTTCTCGCGGCATTCGGTGACAAAAAAGGGTGGATTTCAGTCCGAAATCCGTTACGCGCTGGATTGCGCCCGGCGCATCCCGCTGGACGATATCTTTCTGATTCCAGTGCGTCTGGACGGCTGCCGCATGCCGGCCACTATCTGCCGCGAGATTCAATATGTCGATCTGTTTCCGGATTGGGAGCGCGGCTTGCGCCGGATCGTGACCATCCTCCGCCGCCAGCTCAAACGCCGGCCGCGCAGGGCCCAGCAGTTAGCCCTTTGATTTGGAGAGCTTAGCGATCTTTTTACGGACCTCGGCACTGCGCTTGTCGTCAGCGGCCAGCTCGATGAACTTCTGATAGGCCTCGCGGGCGCTTTTCCAGTCTTTTTGCTTCTCCTCGGCTTCGCCCAAGCGGAAATACGCTTCGGGCAGATTCGCGTTCCACTTGATAGCTTCGCGGTAGCGATGCGCCGCCGCCGGGTATTTTCCCTTGTGGAAATAGAAATTGCCGATGCGCACCTCTTTTTCCGCCTGCAGCGGGTTGAACGAGTACTCTTTTGGCTTTTCGGTCTCGTCTTCTTCGGGCGGGGCCTGCTCTTCCTGTGCCGGCGGAGGCTGCTGCGGCGGTGGCTGTTGACCGGCGGAGAAGCCCACAATGGCCATCCATCCGATAACTGTTGCGGTTCGCCAGCCTGACATATTCACAATTATATCGGTCGACGGCTCCCTTAAACTGAGGCGGTCCGACCGCGTGACATAATTAAATTACCTTGCCCGTGGTAGAACTCCGAGAGAAGGCTGCGCAACTGCCCCTGGGGCCCGGAGTGTATTTGTACAAAGACGCCGCCGGCCGCGTGATCTATGTCGGCAAGGCCAAGAGCCTGCGGCTGCGGGTGCGCAGTTACTTTTCAGACGACCGGATCGCGGACGTCAAGACGGGCACGCTGCTTTCCGAAGCCACCGATATCGATTACATCCTGGTCGATAACAACAAAGAAGCGCTGGCGCTCGAGAACAACCTGATTAAGCAGTGGAAGCCGCGATTCAATATCCTGCTGCGGGATGACAAGACGTATCCGTACATCAAGCTGACGAGCGAGAAATATCCGCGCGTCTATGTGACGCGGCGGCTGCGCAAGGACGGATCGACCTACTACGGGCCGTACTTTCCGGCCAATCTGGCGTATCGCCTGGTGAACTTCATCCACCGCAGTTTTCTGGTGCCCTCATGCAAGGTGGATCTCACGCGCTATCATCCCAAGCCGTGTTTGCAGTACCACATTCACCGCTGCCTGGGGCCGTGCGTGGAAGGGCTCACGACGGACGAAGCGTATGCCGGCGCGGTAAAGAATACCAAACTGTTTCTCGAGGGGCGGCATGCCGACCTGGCGGAGCGCCTGCGCGGGCGGATGCAGCAGGCGTCGAATGCCACGCGCTTCGAGGAAGCGGCCACTCTGCGCGATCTGCTCTCGACGGTGGAAGAAATGGAAGAGCGGCAGAAGATGGCGGCGGCCAAGGGTGACGATATCGACATCTTCGCTGCGTATGCGGAACCGCCGCTGGTGGCGCTCAACCTGTTCCATCTGCGCAACGGCCAGATTGTAGACCGGCGCGAATTCTTCTGGGAAGACCAGCACGAGTTCGACGAGCCGCAGTTTTTCTCGGCGCTGATCAAGCAGATCTACATCGACCAGCAGCACATTCCGTCGATCATTCACGTGCCTGTGGATTTCGAAGACCGGGAGACGCTGGAAGAGCTGCTGTCGGAAAAACGGGGACGGAAAGTGGAGATTCACACGCCGCAGCGCGGCCAGAAAAAGGCCATGCTCAACCTGGTGGAGACCAACGCCAAGCATAGTTTCAACCAGCGGTTCCGTGTGATGAAGCCGTCGTCGCGCGCCATTCAGGAAGCGCTGCAGGACGCGCTGGGATTGCCGGATGCGCCCAAACGCATCGAGTGTTTCGACGTCTCGCACATTCAGGGCACCGACAAAGTGGCCAGCATGGTGGTGTGGGAAGAAGGGCGGATGAAGAAATCCGATTACCGCAAGTTCATCATCCGGGACGTCATCGGCAACGACGATTTTGCCAGCATGCGCGAAGTGGTGTCGCGGCGCTACACGCGCGTGCAGCAGGAGAACCAGGCGATGCCGGGCCTGGTGCTGATCGATGGCGGGCTGGGGCAACTGCACTCGGCGGCGGAAGCGCTTGATGCGCTGGGCATCATCAACCAGCCGCTGGCGGCGATCGCCAAGCGCGAGGAGATTATCTACGTGCTGGGGCAGGAGAACGAGCCGGTGGCGCTGGACAGGTTTTCACCGATTCTGCACTTGATTCAGTCGATCCGCGACGAGGCGCACCGCTTCGCCGTGACGTTCCATCGCACGCGCCGCAACGCCGCGCGGCTCACATCCGAACTGGATCAGATTCCGGGCGTAGGAGACAAGACCGTGCAGAAACTGCTGCGGCATTTCGGGAGCTCGGAGCTGGTACGCAGTGCTTCTGAAGACCAATTGGCAGACGTCGTGGGACGCTCGGCGGCGCGCCGGGTGAAGGAATTCTACGCGCCGCATCCGGAGGCTGTATGAGCGAACAACGCCCCGACCAGTGCCCCATCTGTGGCGGGCCGAACGATTGCGGCATGGCGGCGGGAAAGAGCGAGTGCTGGTGCGCAAGTGTGAAGATTTCGGCCGAGGCGCTGGAAAAAGTGCCGGAGGGCGCGAAGGGAAAGGTGTGCGTGTGCCGGAAGTGCGGGGAGAGCGCGATACGGCGCATGGTGACGTGACCGCCATCGAGGAGCCTGGCACGCGATTCCGTCTCAGATGTGGGGACTATCGCGTCATCTTCAGGAAATCGGGCCGCGATGAATACAAGATTCTCCAGGTCGGTCACCGGCGAGAAATCTATCGAGGCGAGTTGTTACTGCTCGACGTCCGACATTGCGCGAGCCCATCGGACAGTTGGCGCAGCGTCTCCCTGCGCCCGTTTTGGTACTGCCTGAAAGGAGCGTTGAATGAAAACTAGCGCAAGAAACGTGAAAGCAATACGACGATCACTATTAGGAGAATCTGGCCGTACATCACAATTGTCATAAATGCGGCTTCTCGTTTGAAAGTAAACTGCATTCAAAATTGGGTAGTGGGCTACTTTGAAGATCAGCGTCGGATGAAACGAGCTAAGCCATTCGACAAGAAACCATAGAAGATGGCGTTGCTTATGATCAATGCAGCCCATATCACATCATCACTTGATTGTAACCAGTCGCTAAAGATTGGCCAGACGACTAGGATGGGTGGACAACTGACGATGTTGAAGAGGGTGGGCTGTGAATGCCCGAGTAGGTAGAGGGCAGCAACAGATCCGACCAGAGACCCCGCAATCGTAATAACCCAAATTTTTGCCATACCTCACCCAGAGTTACGCCGCTCTTTCCGCCCTCCGCTCGCTGGCTTCCCACGCTGCCACCAGGTCAGCCACTTCCCACAGCCGATCCGTTACGCCAGCAGCCATGGCTGGCGTAACGCGCAGCGTGCGGTGAATCTTAATGAAATTGTACGCGAAGTAGCCGAGCGCGATGGCTGCGCAATGGTTCTCGATCTTTTTTGAAAACGCATTCGTCAAGCGAGTGAAGCGCCTCACCGTCATGCGCACGGAAGGGATCGCGCCGCATTACTTCCATGCGAAGAAGGGCGACGCGTTGATCTGGCACGCCAACCTCGTCCATGGCGGCTCGATGCGCCGCAACATGCAGCTTTCGCGGAAGGCGCTGGTCTGCCATTTCTTTGTTAAGGGCGCGTTCGTGTATCACGATCTGGCGGCTACGAAGTCGCGGCAGCAATATATTGGAACATGCTTGCTGCGCGATCAGAGCGGCGACATCAGGTGGCTGCCGAAAGCGGGGAAGCGCGCAAGGGGACGCGCGAAATAGGAATCGGTCGCGCCGCTTCGCGGAGACGCACGGAGCCCTCGATGTCTGCAAGCCTGGTCTCGGCTACTTCGGCCGGTTCGTACAAAGCGGCATTACCGGCCGACGGCCAGCCTCTCCGCCAGTAAATCCGGCAGGCCGGCGCGGCGTATTTTGGCTTGCGCGGCATCGATATCATAGGGCACGCGGTGGTAGGTCAGGAAGCGGTCTTCGGGGGTGTAGAGGACATACGCGGCGCGCGGATCGGTGTCGCGGGGCTGGCCGACCGATCCGGGATTGATGAGATAAGCGGCGTCGGGATCGAATTCCAGCAGCATGTCTTTCTGCGCTTCCGGGTCCGGCGGGCCTATGGTCAATAAGCGGTCGCGCACCCACTCGAAACCGCCCTGCACGTGGGTGTGGCCAAAGAAACCCACGGGACTTTCGAGGTAGGGGAATACCAGGCCGGCATCGGCAGGCGTAATCAGATACGCGTCCTCGTCGAGCAAAGACCCGTGCATGATCTGGAAGTTGTCGACCGTGAGGGGGCCCTTGGAAAGCGCGGCGATATAGGCTAGATTCTCGGGCGAGAGCGCGGCGTGGGTCCATTCGGCGGCGGCGCGGGCCACGGGGTTGAACCATTCGAGATCCTCGAGGCCGGCGCAGGCGCGATCGTGATTGCCGCGCACTACGGCGCTGGCGCTGGCGCGCACCCATTCGGTGACGGCATTGGGATCGGCGGCATAGCCCACCACATCGCCCAGGCACACGATGCGGTCGTATTGTTCGGCGGCGGAATCGAGAACCGCCTGCAATGCCTCCCAGTTGGAGTGGAGATCGCTGAGAATCAGATAACGCAAAACGAGCTACGCCTTCCTTAAGCGCAGCACGGAAATTTCGGGCGGCGCGCCCAAACGCGCGGGCATCCCGATGGTACCAATACCGCGTGTCACATAGATGGAAGACCGGCCTTCGGTGTAGAGACCGTAGACGTATGGCGTGTAGAATCGCGCCACGTTCAGGCCGTAATGCAGAATCTCGACATTCACCTGGCCGCCGTGCGTGTGCCCGGCAAGCGTGAAGTCCCAGCCCTGCTGCGCGGCGACCGGGAACACGTCGGGATTGTGGGATAGCAGTAGATTAAGGGCTCCGGGTGAGAGCAGGCGCTCCGCACCGGGCAGATAGAATTTGGGCCTGTTCATCCTCTGATAATCCACGCCGCCTATGTTAAGCGTGGCATTGCCGAAGCGAAGGCGCCGGGCCTGGCTGCGCAAAAACAGAACGCCCATGCGAGCGGCCTGCACGGTGGTGTATTCTTCGGTGCGGGCGTAGATTTCGTGATTGCCGAGGCATCCGAGCACGCCCGCGTCGGCGCGCAGCCGCGCGATCTGGTCGAGACAGGCATCGAGAGGATCGCCGCGCACGGAGATCAGGTCGCCGGTGACGAACGTGACGTGCGCGCGCAGGCCGTTGGCCGCGTCCACCACGCGCGCGAACTCTCTCTCGCTGAGGAACGGGCTGAGATGAATGTCGCTGATCTGGACCAGGCGCAGACCTTCGAGATCGTGATGCAAATCGGGAATCGGAATATCGATCTCGCGGATACCGAACGCCGTACGCTCGACAAACGTTCCGAAACCGACCAGCGCAAAAGGGGCAGCGACCGTCGCGGCTCCCGCTGTGCATAACAGGGCGCGCCGGGTGGGATCGGCTGCCTCGGACCGCCAGCGAAACGGGCGCAGCACGCGATAGATGATCCATGCGGCGGTCGAGGTGAAGGCCCAAAGCAGGGAAATGCTGCGCAGCCATCCAAGGAAGGGCGTGAGCGGCAAGCGGCTGGCGTTGGGCACGCTCAGCAACAAACCCAGGGTGAGTGCGGCCACCACAATCCGCACTACGACGTTCAAGAAGAGCGCGGGCACAACGGGTAAATGATGCTTTATGAGTGAATTAGCGCTGCGCCCGAGCCGCCACTGGACGGCGCCCATACCCACCAGCGCCGCCAGTTCGATCGTGAATCCGAAATAAAACCCCATGAGCCGCCTTCTTCATTCTAATCGGCATGACCGCAAACCTTCAGGAGC
>DATLVQ010000368.1:0-5192 GCA_035577325.1 Bryobacteraceae bacterium
GTGGCGTCCGGTGCCCGTCCGCCCGATCGACGACGAGCAGGTCGCCCACATGGTTTTCTCGCATGAGTCGCGCCGCTTCCTGGACGGTAGTGTCCCTGGTTGCGATCATCACTTCACGGATGCAAATATCGCCGATCGGCATAGCATGTTCCTTTCGAGAGATGCTGAATCAACCGCAATCGTCTGGCCAAAGATGCAGTCAGCGAAGCTTTGGCGCGGAAGCCTCCTAATCGATTTCTTGAGAAGTTCGGCCCTGGTATTGCATGGAAAACAATTGGCCAGTGATACTCCGGAAAGAACAACTAATAGAAGTTAGTTAATTCGATCGGAGCAATAGTATGATGCCAGCAAGAGTAGTGCCCACGGAGATGTTTCGTTGGGACGACCTGAAGGCGCTATGCGAGTCGCCTGGCCCATGTATCACCATCGCCCTACCGGCGTTTCATCAGGGCGCGCGGACTCTGCCTTACTCCATTCAACTGAAAGCTTCTGTTCGTACGGCACGCGAAGAGCTCCTGTTCAAACAGATCCCGCAGGAAGATGTGGAAGCGCTCATGAAACCAATCCTTGAGCTAGAGGAGGACCCCGAGATGAGCGTTGGAGGACGAGGCATGGTGATTTTCCGCTCGCCCACGGCGTTCTGCCGGTTTTATCTGCCCGGGCCAGTGGGCGCCCGCACGGTGGTGGGGCGGTATTTCCACGTCGTACCCTTTCTGGACCGACTGTGTACGGATCGGGAGTTCTATATCCTGGGATTGAATCAAAAACATATTCGCCTGCTCCGTTATTTGGATGGTGAGTGTAAAGAAGTACAGCTCCCGCCTGCGGTCCCCAAGAATGTTGAAGAAGCCGGCGCTTTCAACGCCCCCGATCACATGCTTCGCAACCGCTCGGCAGCCGGCAAATCGAGCGGCGCCATGTCCAGTGTCGCGTTTGGCACAGGCTCGGAACGGGAAAAGGGCAACGAACGGCTGCATCACTTCTTCAGTCTTGTGGACAAAGGTCTATCCAACGCCCTCAAAGGAAAGTCTCTGGTGCTCTCCGGCGCCAGATACGAGGTGGCCAGTTATCGCCGGGCGGCATTGTATCCGCACTTATCGCCAGGCGATTTGGGGGGAGATCTCCACACGCTGAGCGTACAGGAGATCGCCCATCTGGCATACCAGAGCGCGCGCATGCAGTCTGCATCGAAAGCCGAAAAACAGCTCCAGCAGCTACGTGAATTGGCTGGCACGCAACGGATTTCCAGCGACATCCGGCAAATCGGAAATGCTGCCGAAGAAGGCCGAATCGCGAGGCTCTTTCTAGCTGAAGGGGCCGAGTTTGGGGCCACATTGGAAGCGCTCGAATCCGAGAGCTCGGAGGATCTGCTGAATACGGCGGCAGTCTTGAGCATCCGCAACGGCGCCGAGATGTTCATGTTGCCGCCGGAGACCATGGGCCCCGAGGCTCCCATCGCCGCGCTCTTCCGTTATTGACGGCCTTCAGAGGATTATTGAGTTTCTGTTAAGGGAATCTTCGCAGCGTGCTGGGTCAATTTCCGCAGGGGAGCACTGTCGGTCCCCTACGCTCTTTAGTTATCGATTGACAGCATTCGACTGGGTAACGGAATTGCACTTGCTGTTGGGTTGGGTGACGACGCTAATAGAATCCGGGCAAGACGCCCGAGGACGTTTGGGAAGGAAGTGATGTCGATGACAGAACCGGCTGCTAGCACCCAGAAACGTAAGCTCGAAGTTCTTACGATCAATAGCGATAAGAAAGACTGTGAGGCGCTTCGATCGATCATGGTGGGACATACAAACTGGATATTTCATTGTGTCCCGAGTCTTTCCAAAGCAGTGCAGTTCCTCGAGAAGAACCTGGTGCCCGTCATCGTTTGTTCCAAGGAATTGCCCGGCGGCGGCACCTGGAAGGACGTACTTGCAGCAGTCCGCCGCTTCCCGAACCCGCCCGACGTGCTGGTCTACACGGCCCAGGCAGATGACAGATTGTGGTTGGAAGTCTTGAGTTCAGGCGGCTACGATCTTTTGCAGGTCCCTTTCAACCGGGACGAAGTATTGCGCCTGATCAGCCTGGCATCCCGCAAATGGTGGGATGACGCCAACGCTTTGAAGCGGCTGCTGGCTACTCTGAAAGCGGCAAGTTAGTCATAACGAAAGGCAACTCTCATGCTTCCTATACAGAAGATCCTGTTCCCCGTGGACTTTTCCGAACGGTGTAGTGCGGCAGCTCATCATGCGGCCGCGATAGCCAGGCATTTTGAAGCCAAGTTGATGGTGCTCCACGTCTTGCAGATTCCTCCGGTCTGGTACGGCGATCTCGCCGCCGCCGAGCTCGAGTTGCTGGTGGACATCGAACAAATCAAGAATGAGCGGCGACATACGCTCGATGCCTACTTGCGGAGTGAATTGCAGAATGTTTCCAAGCTGGAAAGGCTCGTCGAAAACGGCGATCCGGCTCACGTAATTACGGAGTACGCGCGTAAAGAACACATGGACTTGATCATGATGCCTACGCACGGACATGGTCCGTTCCGGCGTCTTCTGCTAGGCTCAGTCACCGCCAAGGTGCTGCACGATGCACAGTGCCCGGTTTGGACGGACGTACATGACGAAATGTCGTTCGCGCGCCTCGGTTGCCAGGAGGTCATGTGCGCGGTCGACCTGACATCGGAGGCTGTGGCCTCCATGCAATGGGCAGCAGCATTTGCGGAGTCCCACAAAGCGAAATTGACCCTGATGCACGCCATCCCAGCGCTCGACGGTCCTACCCCGCCTGGAGAGCTGCGCTTTCGTGCCTATCTCAACGAGTACGCCCGCGAGTACATCATGGACCTACAGCGGAAGGCAGGTATTACAGCGAAGGTTTGCATAGAAGGCGGAAAGATTGCCGAGACGGTTCGCAACGCAGCACTCCACCATGCAGCAGACATGATTGTGATCGGGCAAGGTTGCTTGCATGAAACGCTGGGCGGGCTGCGGTCCAATGCGTATTCGATCATTCGCCAGTCTCCCTGCCCGGTCGTTCGAGTTTGACCACCGGCGGATGGCATTGAGATCATCCATCCAACGGCCCTCGTTGCACGTGAGCGGGTCGAAACGACGGCCCGCGTCGGAGCAGGAGCTCGTGGGAAGACGGAAAAACTTTTGATACTGAACCCCGCTGACTTCCTTGGTATCGCGATCGCCACACTTGGCGGGGCAGCGGTTGGTTTGGAGCGCGAGTGGTCGGGACATGCAATCGGACCCGGAGCGCGTTTTGCCGGAATCCGAACCTTCACGCTTCTGGGGCTTCAGGCGGGCATAACGGGCTGGCTGTGGTCGAACGGCTCACATGCCTTGGCAACCGTGCTCATCGCCGGCGGAGCTGCACTGGTAGTCGCCGCTTACGCTGCTGCAAGTCG
Source organism: Bryobacteraceae bacterium (assembly GCA_035577325.1). Taxonomy (GTDB): domain Bacteria; phylum Acidobacteriota; class Terriglobia; order Bryobacterales; family Bryobacteraceae; genus QHXW01. The sequence continues at coordinate 3,407 of DATLVQ010000368.1, forward strand.
CATCGACGTGGAAGGCACGACGGAAGTCGCTGCACTCGTTGTATTGGCGACGGGCGTTGTGGCAGGTATTGGTGAGCTGAAACTTGCGAGCGCGGCTATCGCTCTAACCACGCTGCTCTTGATAGAGAAATCGCGCCTTCATGCCATGGCCACGCGCCTCGACGATACAACTCTGCGTGCCGGTTTTAGATTTGCGGTGATGGCAGTAGTAATTCTCCCCTTATTACCCGACGGTCCGTTCGGTCCATTGGGCGGTGTTCGACCACGCCAACTCTGGACTCTGGTCCTTTTCTTCTGCGCGCTGAGTTTTGCCGGCTATATTGCCCGCCGTGCGGCCGGCGACCAACTGGGATATCCCCTCGCGGGACTGCTGGGCGGTATCATCTCTTCCACCAGCGTCACTTTTTCCTTCGCCCGAATAAGCCGAAGCGATGCGGGTTCCGGCACAGCTCTAGCCGTCGGGGCAATCGGCGCTTCCGCAGTGATGTGCGTCCGGGTGCTGATCGCGACCATGGTGTTGAACCCGGCAGCCGCAGCGGAGCTCGCAATTTACGTCGCTGCTCCATTCGCAGTTGGGGCATTGATCGCCTGGTGGGGTATTACGAAACATCGAGAGCGGACATCAACCGGACAGGCGCCGTCCAATCCGCTTCAGTTTGTTTCGGCAGCTGAAATGGCCGCGCTATTCCAGGCCGTTCTATTCGCCGTACGTTGGGCCCAGGGCGCTTGGGGCCAGATCGGAGTCCTGGTATCGGCTGCTGTGTTTGGCTTAACTGATATTGATGCACTGGTCATCTCGATGGCCAAAGATGCGGCCGGTCGATTGTCGCCCGCGAATATCGCGCAAGCTATCGCAATCGGTGTCCTGACCAATACTCTTTTGAAACTCGCCATTGGTATTGTGATCGGGGAGAAACATTTCCGGCGTGTGCTAGCCAGGGGTCTCGGCGGCATGGCACTGGCATCGGCGGCGTCGATCGCGGGACTTCGCTGATTCTGACATGACTCCCACCCGCGACCGCGACCACGGCGCGATTACGCCGAGGTCTTTCGATAGGCTGCCAGCGTTTATCAAGCAAGGGCAGGTGGACTAAGGCCGGCAGTTCGCACTACGTGGCGGGTTGGGCCAGCGCCTTGCGCCATATTCCTCACCTCACCATGTCTCCTGCGCACTTAGCCGCACAACATCGGGCGCTTTCTATCCTCAGTCCCCAATGTGTTGAATACTTTACGACATGGGGGGCTGGTGAACGACTTGCAAAGGAGCAAGGGGATCAGTATTGCTGAAGGAGCAGCGTTCATGCCGACCGACACTCTAACCAGCACCATCAGCGGTTCCGATACCAGGACCAACACTCTCACCATTACCGACAACCGCACCGGAAAGACCTGGAACCTTCCTCTCCGGGACGGTTGTATTCGCGCCGCCGACTTACGGCAGGTCAAAGTACAACCCGACGAGTTTGGGTTGATGAGCTATGATCCCGCATTCTTGAATACCGCGGCATGCCGAAGCTCAGTGACCTACCTCGATGGTGAACGCGGGATTCTGCGCTATCGCGGCTACGCCATCGAGGATTTGGCTGAAAACTGCAGCTTCCTGGAGACAGCTTACCTGCTTATTTATGGGAAATTGCCCACTCAGTCGCAACTGGCTGAATTTATAAGTCACGTGACACGCCACACCATGATTCACGAAAACACCAAGAAGTTCATGGAGGGCTTCCATTACGACGCACACCCCATGGGCATGCTGGTGAGCACGGTGGCGGCGCTGTCCACGTTC
>DATLVQ010000369.1:0-2115 GCA_035577325.1 Bryobacteraceae bacterium
GCCGTATTATGACGCCTACACGACAAACACGTTCGCGACGACTTACGGGCGACCGATGCAAGTTTTCACGGCCAGCAACATTTCGCCGGCGCTATATCCTCAGGAAGCGGCGTTTCTGCCAGGGTTGATCGGCACGTTTACGAGCGCAGTGATGAGCTTCGTGCGCGCGACATTTCCAACCGCGAAGTTCGAAGTGCTGTATCCGCCCGACGTAAACAATACGCCGCTGAACACGGCGGTGAATTTGCCCGCGAGCTGGAATCCTGAGACGCTCGACTGTCTGAAGACGGAGAATTTCAGTTACACGGGCGGGCGGAATCTGAATCTGGCGAAGGATTCGATCGGGCTCCCGATGCAGATGGGATTTGCGCGGTCGAAGAGCAGCCACCTGGTGGGAATCACGGGGTACACAACGCCTTGGCAGAAGGAAGTGGCACGGTCACTGGGTGAGAATTTGGATTCGGTGGTGTTATTTGCACTGGATCAATTTTGCCTGATGAGCTGCCCGGCGCCGCTGCCGGCGGGGGCGCGGCGCGGTTTATACATGGGGCGATAGCGCGGGCGAAAACGTCTCTTCTACCTTTTTTCTTCCAATCGCGTTATCGTTTTGAATTAGACCTGTGGTCCTGGTTCAGAACGTCTCGAAGCTGTACCGGCTGTACCGGCATCCCTCGGATCGCATTCGCGAGCTGATTCCATTTCAATCCAAAAAGCGGCATCACGATTTCTGGGCGCTGCGCGATATCAGTTTCAGCGTGGAAAAGGGCGAGACGCTGAGCATAGTGGGGCCGAACGGCTGCGGGAAAAGCACGTTGCTGCAGATTATCTGCGGCATCCTGCAGCCTACCAGCGGGCGCGTGGTGACAACCGGGCGGGTGGCGGCGCTGCTCGAGCTGGGCGCGGGGTTCAATCCGGAATTCACGGGGCGCGAGAACGTTTTTCTCAACGGCGAAATCATGGGGCTGAGCCGGGGTCAGATTACGCGGGCGCTGCCTTCGATCGCGGCATTCGCGGACATCGGCGAGTTTCTGGAGCGTCCCGTGAAAGAGTACTCGAGCGGCATGTACGTGCGGCTGGCGTTCGCCACCGCGATTCACGTGGAGCCGGAGATCCTGGTGGTGGATGAAGCGCTGGCCGTGGGCGATGCGGTGTTCGCCAACCGGTGCGTGCGCAAGTTCGAAGAGCTGCGCGAACGGAAAATTACGGTGCTGTTTGTGTCGCACGATCTGGGACTTGTAAAACAACTTTCGCACCGCGCGATTTTGCTGGTGGGCGGGCGCATCCACGCGCAGGGCGAACCGAATCAGGTGATCAATCAATACATTGGGCTGGTGCTGGAGAAGCAGCGCGCGGAAACGGCGCCGCGGGGAAAGCTGGCCGCCGGGTTCCGCCATGGCGATCTGACGAGTGAAGTGTTGGATGTGGAGCTGCTGGGCGAGCACGGGGAGCGGGCGCAGGCGGTATCGAGCGGCGAGGCGCTGCGGGTGCGAGTGCGGTGCGTTTTTCATGAGGCGAAAGCCGACCCGATGGTGGGGATCCTGATTCGAAACCGGATCGGGATGGACGTGTATGGGACCAACACGCGCGTGGAGCAGGTGGCGCTGGGCGGATTTGAGGCAGGCGACGAACTGGAGCTGGAGTTCCGGTTCGAGTGCTGGCTCGCGCCGCAGCAGTATACGGTGACGGTGGCGACGCAGAACGCGGATGGATCGAGCCACGACTGGCTGGATGACGTGCTGGCGTTCGAGGTAGTGGACGCGCGCCAGCTAGCGGGCGTGGCGAATCTAAGGGCGCAGATTGCATGGCAAAAGAAACCGGCGGCGCAAGAGCGCGCATTACGGTGAAGGTGCAGCCGCGGGCGCGAGCGACGCGCGTGGCGGGACGGATAGAGAACGCCTATCGCCTGCAACTGGCTGCGCCGCCAGTCGACGGGAAAGCCAATGACGCATGCGTGGCGTTTCTGGCGGAGCTTGCGGGTGTGGCGAAATCGCGTGTGCGGATTGTGTCCGGAGCGACGGCGCGGATGAAAGTGGTCGAGATCGAAGGCATCGCACAGGGAGAGATCGAGCGGCGGTTGGGGGAAGCGGGGCAGCGGTGAATTGTGAAGCGCGCCCT
>DATLVQ010000370.1:0-2183 GCA_035577325.1 Bryobacteraceae bacterium
TCGAGCCAGTGCGGCAGCGCGGATCTGCTGGAAAGCCTGGGTATCGCCGTGCCCGGGGCGCCAGAACTGGTTGCACGGGCCATTCGCGAAGTGGGCATCGGATTTCTGTTCGCGCCGGCAATCCACACGGCGATGAAACACGCGCAGCCGGTGCGCGCCGAATTGAAAATGCGAACGGTGTTCAACCTGCTGGGTCCCCTGACCAATCCCGCGGGAGCAACGGCACAGCTGGTGGGTGCACCTTCCGAGCATGCGGCGGAGTTGATGGCGGGCGCGCTTGCCGAGCTCGGTCTGACGCGTGGGTTCGTAGTGTACGGTTCCGACGGGCTGGACGAAATTACGATTACCGGTCCGACGATCGCGTTTGAGATTGAGGCCGGCAAAGTCCAACGGCGTACTTTTTTGCCTGAAGATTTTGGGACGGAGCGCGTGGACGGCGCGGCTTTGAAGGGCGGCGACCGGGAAGCGAATGCGGCGATTGCGCGTGAAGTTCTGGGCGGCGCCCACGGGCCACGGCGCGAGATCGTGCTGGTGAACGCGGCGGCGGCGCTTGTGGTGACGGGCAAGTCGGCCGATTTCCGCCAGGCTATGCGAATAGCGGGTGCGTCCATCGATTCGGGCGCGGCGCGCAAGAAAGTGGAAGATCTCGCGCGGTTCCGTTAGTATCCAGTGGGCGGCTCAAAAAATTCCATGGCGACCGGGAAAGTAGCGCTTGTGACCGGCGGTGGCAGCGGCATCGGCCGCGCGGTTGCGCTGGCCCTGCAAGCTGCCGGCTATTCCGTGGCGCTGGCCGGACGGCGAACCGCGGAGCTTGAGAAAACTGCCGCATCGGCGAAACCGGGCGGCGCCAGGATGCTGGCCGTTTCCACCGACGTCAGCGATCCCGATGCCGTGAAAGCGCTCTTTGCCAAGGCTAGAGAAGAATTCGGGCGTCTGGATGTGCTGTTCAATAATGCGGGTACGGGCGCGCCCGGCGTCCCGATGGAAGAGTTAACTTACAAACAGTGGAGCGCGGTGCTGGGTGTCAATCTCACCGGCGCGTTTCTCTGCGCACAGGAAGCCATCAAGATGATGAAGGCACAGAATCCGCGCGGCGGGCGCATTATCAACAACGGCTCGATCTCGGCGCACGCGCCTCGTCCGAATTCAGCGCCTTATACGGCGACCAAGCACGCGATTACCGGGCTCACCAAGAGTATCTCGCTCGATTGCCGCAAGTACGATATCGCCTGTGGGCAGATCGACATCGGCAACGCGGCCACGGAAATGACCGACCGCATGACAGCGGGTGTTCCACAGGCCAACGGCACAATGATGGTCGAACCGCGCATCGATGTGCGGCATGTGGCGGCGGCTGTCCTGTACATGGCTGACCTGCCGCTGGACGCCAATGTACAGTTCATGACGGTGATGGCGACGCAGATGCCGTTTATCGGCCGCGGGTAAGATCGCCGCCGGGTTCGTGCCGCGCCATTCAGGCTGTGCGTTTCAGAGCGCGCCCGAGTGCCGTTTCAGGATTTGCGGAAGGTTTTGTGAAAACGCGGAGCGGGCCAGCACCATGTCGCAGCCCGTTTCGTGGGCTTTCTGCTTCAGCTCGCCTTGCACATGCGAAAGGAAGCCGATCACGCTGATGTTTTTCAGATCGGCGGCGCTCTTCAGTTTGGAAATCAGGCCCAGCGGATCCACGCTTTCGAAATTCAAATCGAAGATGATGAGTGTTGGATGGGCTTTGGCTTTCGCCAGAACTTCATCGTGATCTTTGACGAATTCCACCGATAAGCCGACGCGCTTGGCGGCGTCGTTGATCTTGACCGAAAAGAACAGGTCGCTCATTACCGCGAGAATTTTCTTGTTTCCGTGCCTCTGCATACAGTTCAGCTACAGTAATTCTCCCTCTGAGAAACTCCAAGCTGGCCTGATCTTTTGGACCCGATTGAGAACCGGAAGGAATCATCATCTTACTGATTTGAGACAGGCGGCGCAAGGGAGGGGGCTATCGCTATCAAATCGCTGTGGGAGCAGTCAGCGCGGCGTTGTATGCTCCAGGATTGCGGCGGCAATCGCGCTCCGGCCGGCCGGGTAAAGTTCGTGGCGCGCTTCACTTCACCCGTGGCTGTTGGCCTGAACGAGAATATCAGGGGCTTCCGCGCCGGGAGTTTTGGGCGAACTGGTCTACGAGCCTA
>DATLVQ010000371.1:0-4041 GCA_035577325.1 Bryobacteraceae bacterium
GCCGGCCTGCGTCCAGATCGGATTCCCGTAAGCGTGGTCGCCGTGGTGATGCGTGTCGAAGACATACTTCACCGGCTTGCTCGAAACTTTTTTGGCGGCGGCCAGCGCCAGCCGCGCGCCGCTCGGGAAGTTGGCATCGACTACGATCAGATAATCTTTCATCTCGATAATGATGTTGTTGCAGTGGCCCTGGTTTTCGAGATCACCTTCACGGAACCAGACGCCCGGAGCAATCTGCTTCACCGTGCCGGGCTGCGCGCCGGTGCTGGTGACAAAGAACGCCAGCGAGGCCAAAACCACGAACGTGCCGAGAATCCAGATGCGTTTCTTCATCCATCACACTCCATGGCAGGCGTTCCTGCCGTGCGTTTTCGTTCCTTGAAAGACCGCACAGGCAGAGGGCCCATGCCACTGCGCCGCATCCTGAATGCGCGGACGCCCATGCTATCGCTAATCGAATGCTAAAATCAAGACTTCCCGGAGGTTTTTGATGGCTGTAAATCGCCGCCGCGCGGCGGCTGTAGTGGATGTGGGGGGTGTAAAGGTAGGCGGCGACCATCCGATTGTCGTCCAATCCATGACCAACACCGATACCGCCGATAGCGCGTCCACCGTAAATCAGGTGATGGCGCTGGCGCGCGCGGGCTCTGAGCTGGTGCGAGTCACGGTGAATACCGACGAAGCCGCTGCCGCGGTGCCTCGCATTGTCGACTGCCTGGAAAAATTCGGCGTTCCCGTCCCCATCATCGGCGACTTCCACTACAACGGCCACCTCCTGCTCAAGAAGTACCCCGATTGCGCCCGCGCGCTAGCTAAATACCGGATCAATCCCGGTAACGTCAATATCGGCAAAAAACACGACGACAACTTTCGCACCATGATCGAAGCGGCCATCGAGTACGGCAAGCCGGTGCGCATCGGCGTCAACTGGGGTTCGCTCGACCAGGCGCTGCTGACGCGTATGATGGACGAAAATTCGGCGCTTCCCGAGCCGAAAGACGCGCGCGAGGTCACGCTCGAGGCCATCGTCGTCAGCGCCCTCGAATCTTCCAAGGCCGCCGAGCACTTTGGACTGGGGCATGACAAGATCATCCTGAGCGCAAAGGTGAGCGGCGTGCAGGATTTGATAGATGTCTACCGCGCGCTGGCGGCGCGGTGCGACTACCCGCTGCACCTGGGCCTGACCGAAGCCGGCATGGGGGCCAAGGGCATCGTGGCGACGACTGCTGCCTTGTCGGTGTTGCTGCAAGAAGGCATCGGCGACACCATCCGCGCCTCGCTCACGCCGCTGCCGAACGGCGATCGCACCGAAGAGGTGCTGGTTTCGCAGCAAATCCTGCAATCGCTGGGCATTCGCAGCTTTACGCCGCAAGTGACCGCGTGCCCCGGCTGCGGCCGCACCACGAGCACGTTTTTTCAGGACATGGCCGACCAGATCCAGACCTATCTGCGCGAGCAGATGCCCACCTGGAAAGCCAGCCGCAGGGGCGTCGAGGAGATGCGCGTGGCCGTGATGGGCTGCATAGTCAACGGTCCGGGCGAATCCAAGCACGCCAACCTCGGCATCTCGCTGCCGGGCACGTTTGAAGAGCCGAAGGCGCCGGTTTTCGTTGACGGACGATTGCTCAAGACGCTCAAGGGCGATCGCATTGTTGCCGAGTTCATCGAGATCCTGGATGATTACGTGGCTACCCGATATTGAGCGAGAGGCCGGCCGCGTTTTGCGGACTGTCCCTTCGAACTGAGAGAGACACTGGTGTGCTTCGTGAATACCCGGCTTTCACGACTGGCAGTGGCAATCCTGCTCGCGAACAGCCTGGGCCGGGCCCAGCAACCCGCCATGCAGCTCGCCCTCGATGAAGCGGCGGCAGCCTTTGAGCAGGGCAAAACGGACGAAGCTGGGCGGAAACTCGAATCCATTCTGAAGACTCACCCGACTGAATTGCGCGCGCTGATTCTAGAGGGCGCCGTTCTCGATTCCCAACAGCGTTACAGGGAGGCGGAGGGCTACTATCAGCGCGCCCTGAAACTGGCCCCTGGCTCCGTCCAGGTGCTCAACAACGCTGGCAATCACTATCTGGGCAGTGGAAATCGGAACCATGCGCGCGAATGTTACCTGAGGGTCGTGGCCATCGACCCGCGCCACCCGAACGCCAACCTGCAACTGGCGCAAATGAGCGTCGACAACAAACAAGGCGCGCAAGCCCTGGCCTACCTGGGCCGGTTGAACGCTGCGGCGAATGCCCGTCCAGCCGTTATCCTGCTGCGGGCACGGGCTCTGGCGATGAGCGGGCAGTGTGCCCCCGCCGCCCAACTGCTGAACAAGCTCGAAGAGCAGGCGGCCGAGGGTCCCGGCATCCATTTCTCCGCGGGCCTCGCTTTCGCCGATTGCCAGCTTTACCCGCAGGCCGAAGAATCCTTCGCCCGCGCGCTGGATGCGGATCCCAGGAATTTCGATCTCCTGTACAACCTGGGCGTGGCGGCGCTCGAAGCGGGCCACGCCGATCGCGCCACCGGGGTCTTTGAAACGGCTCTCCGCGATCGCCCGAACGATGTCGATGTCCTGTTCGCGCTGTCGCGGGCATACCTGAATCAGAAGCGGCCGATGGACGCCGCCGCGCTTCTGGCGAGAGCACGGAAACTGGCGCCCCGGCGGGCCGATGTCGTCCTGCTGCTGGCCCAAGTGACCGCCCGTCTGGAGTTCTTTAAAGACGCCGCGGCGGTTTATGACGATTACCTGAAACTGAAACCGGCCGACGATGTAGCCCGCCGCGAGCGTGGTTTCACGCTGGCGTGCGCCAACCAGTTCAATACAGCGATAGCCGACCTGAATGCGTACATCCGCAAGTATCCTCGTGACGCCGTGGGATTTTATGAGCTGGCTGTCGCCAAGGCGTTTGTGGACCGGAACGGCGCCATGCAGTCGCTCGACCGCGCGCTGGCGCTCGACCCCGGCCTGATCCAGGCGCGCTATACACGGGCGCTGCTGAACATCGAGGAAGAAAAGCCCGCTGCGGCCGTAGACGATTTGGTGTATTACCTCGAGCGGCAACCGAACGACACACGCGCGCTGGCGCACCTCGGGCAGGCCTATGTCGCATCAGGGCAGGCCGCCGAGGGCGCCGAAGTCCTCAAGCGCGCCGCCGAACTCGCTCCGGGCTCGCCGCTGGTTCTGGTTCAATACCGCCGGGCGCTGGTCAAGTTGGGTCGCACGCAGGAAGCATCGGCGGTTCTGGCGCGGCTCAAGCAAGCCGGATCGGCTGCGGAAACGCGGCGGCCCCAAACCGGCTTAATCGAGTATCTGAGCCTCGAGCCGGCCGACCGGCGCGCGCGCTACCTGGCGAATTTGCGCCGCAACGCCAAGGACAACCCTGGCGACCTGATTTGGAAGTTGCGGCTCGGGCGCGAGCTGCTTGCCCAGGGAAGCACCGCTGAGGGCCTGGATGTTTTTCGCGAACTGAAGTCCGCATCATCCGAGCCGGCACTTCTGGCTGCTTCGGGAAAGGCGTTACTGGAGTTCGAGCAGTACGATGCCGCGCGCCAGTTTCTGGAACCGGCAATCGCAGCCGATCCATCTCTTAGCGCGGCCCGGATCGACCTGGCTATCGCCCAATTCCATTTGCAAACTCCGGCGGCCGCTTTAGCGGAGTTGGACCAGACAGCAGCCGCGGACCGCAAGGGCGATTACTACCTGCTGCGCGCCCAGCTTTTGGACGCCCTGGGCAAGATGCAGGAGGCCATAGACGCACTCAACCGTGGCATCCGCGCCGCTCCCACGCGGCCCGACCTGTACTTGCAGGCGACGGCATTCCTGCTGAAGCACAAGCTCAACCATGAGGCTCTGGACCTGCTGGAACAGGCTTCCCGCGTCCTGCCCGATGCCCGCGAGCTGCTCCTGGCGCGGGCGGTCACACTCGAACTGCTGCTACGCGGGGTCGACGCTCAGAAATTGCTGGCCCGGATGCAGGCCCGGTGGCCGGAGTGGGACCGGCCGTATCTGCTGAGCGGGATTCTGCTCGAGATCCAGCTGAAGTCGGCCGA
>DATLVQ010000372.1:0-7757 GCA_035577325.1 Bryobacteraceae bacterium
GGTCGCGCTTCTCTTCATGGAAGAACGTTTCCCCATCGGTGATGAGGAACTGCATGTCACGTACCTGTGGGTGGTCGATCGTGGGATAATAGATTTCGTTTAAAATGCCGTGCGATAGAGTGAACCAGACCCGGCTGGCGGTTGAATATGCAGTGCCTACACCCTCCTTGGCACTGGAAGTCCAGCGCGGTGGGATTCCTGGGCGACCAAAAGCCACACCAGCGTTGGCCGATCTATCGTCGCTCATAGCATCTCCTCAGATTGAACGCAGCGAAGTTGGATCAAAGAGCAGACGATACTTCAGATACTGTCGCGCGAATGCGGCACGAATACCTCCTTGTTCGCCCACGAGACGGACCCGACCCATCGCGTTGCAACCAGGAGTTTCTGCCCTTCGAACCAGCCGCCAGCGCTGAGAACGAGAAAGCGAATGAACCAGTTTGCGTCTTCCACAACGAGATCGTCCATACTACCCAAATCGCCATCGGAACTCTTCACCTTGTAAGTCAGAATTTCATTGGCGCTCCTAAGGTTTGGATCCCCTTCTGGCTTATTCGTCTCTTTGAGCAGAGGCTCCCGAGGTAGTAGCGGCCACGCACGAGGCGTTTCGATCGTCCAATATGCGGGCCAGCCGTAGTACTGTGCCATAGTGACTTCCTGCTGGCGGTATACCGGTAGGTCCGTATCGACGTCAGGACTGTGGCGAACTTCTTCGATCGTTAAATCGACTGGTAAGACCCGCTTGTCCCAATCCGGCTGAAGGAAGATGGTCGGGGAGAGCAAGACTCGCCGGCCTGAAAACCAGCTTCCGGTCTCGACGACGAAGTACCTGAGAATCCAGCTCTGATCGTCAAAGAGCACATCGCGCACATGTCCAATGTTCCCGTCCTTAGCCAAAATTGATACGCCCAACAGCGAGGTCAAGTTACGTAGCATGCATCCTTCTTTCACAAACCTAGGACGGCCAGGTCTGTTTCCTGATACCAGCTCCGCTGGCCGTCTTCGCAACCTGGCCTTTCCTTTATACCCAAGCTGTCCACACTCCCATCAGCGAAATATCGTTGGCCCTACCCCATCCTTGAAGGCGGCCATTGTCATCCGCATCCTATTTCGGGATCGATCCGTGGTGGCCCGGCAAAAAAGCCGCGCCAAGCGTACAGCTTAAGAACTCGGCATGAATCAAACGCCGCCGTCGCTGTCAACACAAGACGAGTGTAGAGCAAGAAGCATCAAGACTCCGTCAAGAGACACGATCAACACGTCAAGATGTCGTCACGCTCCTTCGAGGCATCTATTTTGACGGCATTTTGACATTCTTCGTGATAGGTTCAACATGGCGGTAGGGTTTGAGACATTCAGGTTGCGTGCCTCTCGCGATCGAGGTTCATCGAACATGTGCGGAGCGAGCTGCCGTAGCGTAACTTAATGGTCTGCGAGGCGCGACTTTCAACGGAAATCCCTGCCAATCTCAGTCTCGGATTTGGCGGAGCAAAGATCATGACAAACCACCCCCAAGGACATCTGCTGCCAGAGAAGCCAATAGAATCCTTTGACCAATATGTTGCGAGAGACGGTGGTCAGGCCCTCGCCAAAGCGCTAACGATCCCCCGAGAGCAGATCATCGCGGACATAAAGAAGTCGGGCCTCCGGGGGCGCGGTGGTGCGGGGTTTTCGACTGGAATGAAGTGGGCGAGCGTGGCCCACGACCCCTGCCCCACCAAATACCTCGTATGCAATGGCGCCGAAGGGGAACCAGGCACATTCAAAGACCGCTATCTCATGCGCAAGAACCCCTACCAGTTGCTGGAAGGCGTCGCGATTGCAGCTTATGCCGTCAATGCTAAGACGGCTTATCTGGGCATGAAAAAGAGTTTCGAGAAGGTATATGTAGCGGTGAGCCGCGCGCTCGCCGAGATGTCGGCGCGCGGAGCGCTTGGGCCAACGCCAATCGAGATCGTTCGGGGCCCGGAAGATTATCTCTTCGGCGAGGAAAAGGCGCTGCTGGAAGTCATCGAGGGTGGTGATGCCTTGCCCCGTGAGGCGGACTTGCCGCCTTACGTCAAGGGCCTCTTTGTGACGGACCCCGCGGAGTTGAACCCCGCCGTGGTAAATAACGTTGAGACGCTTTCCAATGTCCCGCACATCATCCTTCGCGGAGTCGATTGGTTTCGCTCCATTGGAACGAAGGACAGTCCGGGCACGATGGTTTTCACCCTAACGGGTGACGTGCAAAAGCCTGGCATCTATGAGCTGCCGCTGGGCACTCCTTTGCGAGTGCTCATTGAGGAGTACGGGGGTGGGGTTGCGTCCGGACGATCGATCAAGGCGGTCTTTGCCGGCGTATCGAACGCCGTCATTCTGCCATCAGCCCTTGACACGCCGATGGACTTTGGTTCGATGCAAGGAATTGGTTCCGGACTTGGCTCAGGGGGATTTATTGTTTACGACGACACGAACTGTATTTTACAGCTAGCCTTTCGGTTCTCGGAGTTTCTCTTTGTTGAATCTTGCTTTCAGTGTATTGCCTGTAAATCAGGGACGAACCAAGCGACCTCCGCCTTGAGAAAGCTGATTGAAGGATCGGGCTGTGAAATGGACCTCGAGCTTGTACTTGCGGGCGCCAGATCCGCGCCACGTGCAAACCGTTGCTACCTTCCCGTTGAGGCCTCGCTACTTATTCCCAGCATCCTGATGAACTTCCTGCCTGAATTTGTTCGCCACTACAATCGTGGCTGCCAAGGCTGTCGGGAGATTGTGACACCTAAACTCGCCGATTTTGACGAATCCACAGGCAAGTTCACATACGCCAGGTCAACGGCCGCTGACGAAGTTGCCGGGTGGAACGCTTAGCAGAGTGTCGACGGCAACGTGCGCCGCACTCAAAAGCTACTCGGACTCGGAATCAACTCCCTGCCTTCTATCGCTTCGCACGATCTGACAAACAGCCGAACGCGCGAGCCCGACGGTTCCGTGGGTTCCAGCCGCCGTGTTTCGTAAGCCCTTTTGAGGCACTTGTCAACGGCACCACCTGCCAGCAACTCAGCCTGACGGTTGGCATCATCTTGCTCAACAGGCTCGTGGAGCATGGACAAGAAGTCCGAAACCGGTGCGCATTTCCAGAGCCTGAGGATTTGAAGTCGTTACGCTCCGAGCAATTGGCGCCGCTTTGGATACAGCCATAACAGGGCGGTCGCGGCGATTGAATTATCACAGGCGATCGACGAAAAACGATTCGACCCAACATCTCTAGAAACAGCCAGTGACGGAGATGCGCTTGCAAAATTACAGCAGCTCCGTGGAATCGGGCGGTGGACTGCCGAATTCGCACTGCTACGTGGTTTCGGACGTACGAACATCTTCCCCGGCGACGATGTCGGTGCGCGCAACGATCTCCAACCCTGGCTGACTTTGCGCAACCCGCTCACCTACGACAGCGTTCAACGGGTGCTCAGAAAATGGACTCCTTACGGCGGCCTCATCTACTTTCATTTGGTGTCGAACCGCCTCGAACGACTGGGACACTTGAACGAGTCGGCAATTAGCCGAGCGTCCAGACCACAAGTCGTCTCGTACGGGACCGCTAAGAATTAGACTCAGACTCGCGACGCACGTAATCCAATCTTGGCGTGATGATCCTGGCGGTTCGGCGCGCTCAGTGAGAAGATCTCACGCGTTATCATTTTCAGACTGATTCTCCGATTCGGGTATCAGGCGAGACCGGTCGTAGGGAGCCCCATGTCTGCTCCACATGTGCATCAACTCAGAGTCTCGCCCTTCGGAGGCGGACATCAGGCAGTACGCGCGAGTTGGCGGCCGTCTTGATCGGGCACGATGTCTTCCGAGGAGGACAACCGCAAGACTTTCAGCTTCTGCCCCTCAGGCAACCGTTGCAACAGAACGGTAGCTCCGTTCGCAAAACATAAGGCATCACGATACTGGCTGGCTTCGGCCGTTATCTGCGTAAACACCGCGTCTTCACATGAACGCATAGGAAAGTGTGCCTTCAACGTCTCGGAGATCCCCTTGAGCTGTAGCCGAGCCCCAGGAGGAATGCACACCACCGGCGTGGGTTCACACTCAGACGACAATCCGGCCTTGAGGCGCTGCCAAAAGCTCTTTGGCCGACTGGCTGCCCACCTGTCGAAGTCACAGCACGACAACAGTCCAGTTGAGCCGCTTTGAAATCTATGGGCAACCAACTCCTCGCCTTCGATGGCGAGCCGGTTGGGAATCATCATTAATGAGTAATCACACATAACACTACCTCTCTTTCATTTTGTTTTTTGCGAGATGGGCTTATTAAAACGTCACGCCTCATTCCATTTACTCCATTCTTCATACTTCGAATGCAGCACTTCCAATCAAACGCTAACAACAGGACAGGGAGATTCGCGAATGATTCCATACGCGTTCAAGCCGAGCCGTCCGGGCCCCTCACCGCCGCCTCGCCCAATGACCAGCAGATTTGCTTCCACACGCTTCACTGCGGCACATACTGCGCGAGGAACGTCGCCCGCCTCAACAAAGACCCGCGCATTAGTCCTCGCTGCGCCTTGCAACTGGTCCATTTTGCGCTTGGCTTCCGCTAAGACTACGCGATGGTATTCGTGCGAATAGTATCCTTCGCCAGGCGATTGGAGTCGAGGTTCAACGTGCACTAGGAGCAAGGCTGCGTCCAACGCGGACGCTATTTGGGAAGCCCATAGGAGAGGCTTTTCACTCGCCGGCGCAGCGTCGGCGGCACACAGGACAACTGTGGGATTGATCCACTCGGCGGGCGGGCCCTCAGCAAGATGCGCGCCTGTCCACACGGCGAAGTCCGTGTCATGCAACACCTTGGCGGTTATCGAGCCGAGCAGCAACCTTCGGAACGGGCCGTACCCATGCGTGGGCATCATGATCAGATCCGGCTGTTGTTCGCGTGCATACCGAACGATCTCCTCGGCGACGTCCGGTCCGGCTCGAAGTATACGTTTCACATCCAGGTGTGCGAATGCCGCGCAAAGAAAGTCACGGAGCTGCTTCTCGGCGCGCGCTTCGTGCTCAGCGTTCCATTCCGCATCGCTTTCAGGCGGAGGCTCAACGTGTAGGAAAGTGATCTCAGAGTGAAAGCGCTCTGCAAGGGGTATGGCGAAGCGGGCTGCCCCCAGGCAGCGTTCTGAAAAATCAATCGGAATTAGAATCTTCGAAAACGGCACCATCGGTCTACCTCCCGGCTGGGACGAGCTGTGCTATCCCGTTCCAGTAATCATGGCTTGAATTAGATGCAAAACGGGGCTTGGATAACACCCAATTGCAATGACGACGGTCGTCAGAGCGCCGAGCGTCCACGTCAGCGAAGGGGAAGCGTGTCGGCTCAATAGAAATGAGGGGACTGGCATTTCCACGTGGCTGTATAGCGCAACGATAATCCGCAAATAGT
Organism: Bryobacteraceae bacterium; assembly: GCA_035577325.1. GTDB lineage: Bacteria > Acidobacteriota > Terriglobia > Bryobacterales > Bryobacteraceae > QHXW01. The sequence continues at coordinate 5,423 of DATLVQ010000372.1, forward strand.
AAAAAAGGCCAATAGCGCTCGTGATCACCAGGGTAAACAGAGGGACCCACAGCAAGACAGAAGCACCCGCGGCAATGACATAAAATTTACCAATGAATCCTGCCGTGACCGGAATTCCGGCCAGCGACAGCAGCATCACGGTGAAAACCCCGGCGATGACGGGGCGGCGCCAGAACAGACCCCGATATGAGGCAAGATCACCTAAATCGTTTCCGGGCGTTGAAAGTACAGTGACGACGCCGAATGCGCCCAGCATAGTCGCAAAATAGGCCACCAGATAGAAGGCAACCGCAAAGCCCGCCATGTCGCCCCCCGCTTCGAACGCCACGATCAGGTATCCGAGGTGAGCGATCGAGGAGTACGCGAGAATACGCTTTACGTTGTTTTGAAACAGAGCCAGCAGATTCCCGGCGAACATCGATGCCACCGCGATGATCGAGAACACAAGAAGAACCGGGCCGTTGTCGCGGACGCCGGACTGGCTGAAGTACCGCAGCAGGAGCGCAAACATCGCGCCTTTCGAAACGGTGGCAACAAAAGCGGTGACCGGGGCTGGCGCACCCTCGTAGACGTCCGGCGTCCACATATGAAAAGGGACCAGCGCGAGCTTGAAACCAATGCCCACTAGGATGAGCGTGGCACCGACGGTGGTCAGGCCGGGAGCAACGCCTGGCGCCACTGCAGCGGCGGGAATGTTGCGGAAGTCCATCGTACCCAGTTCGAAATAGGCCAGCGCCATTCCAAACAGAAGAAACGACGCGGATACGGCGGCGAGGACGAGGTACTTCAGACCCGCTTCGACGGAGGCTTTCAGCTCCCGCTCATAAGCGATTAGTCCATAGAGAGAGACGCTGAGAATTTCAAGGCCGAGGAAGAAGGAGGCAAAGTGGCTGGCGCTCACTAGCGTGGCGGAGCCGAGAGCCGCGATCGCGACCAGAACGTACAGCTCTTCCGGATGATTGTTTTCCTGGCTATCGAAATATCCGTAGCAGAGAAACACCACCACAATCGACCCGGCGAGGATCAGCCCGGTATAGAAGAGCGCGTTCAAGTCGATGCGGAGGAGCGGCGTGACATCGCGCGGGGCGCGAACCGCGGCTGCAAAGAGGGACACGCAGGCCGCGCACAGGCCAAGCACCGTCAGCCCTGCCGCGAGCACGTGGCTCCGGCGGATGGCAATCGCCAGCATGACCATAACAGAGGTCGCCGCAATCAGCAGCAGAGGAAGAAGCGCCAGCAGGTCCGTCGCATTCATAGGTCACCTGTGCATTTGAACAACCGTTTCCAGCGCATGCAACGCCGGACTAAATGTACGCAGCACCGGCTGAGGATTCAAACCCAACCACAAGAGACTTCCGGCCATCAACGCAATGACGACGCCTTCGCGCGGGAGTAGATCGGGGATCGCCCAAGCGTGCGTGTTGGGCCCGTGAAACGCGCGCTGCACCAACAGCAGCGCATAGAAGGTTGCGGTGAGGACGCCGATGGAACCGACGATTGCAAGAACCGGGTGAGTGCGATAGGTTCCCAACAGCACCAGAAACTCGCCAATGAAGTCACCGAGGCCCGGAAGTCCCAGGGAAGCCAGCGCGAAATATAGTCCCGCCCCGCTGAGCCGCGGCGCAGTCGCCCATAACCCGCTCATTCGTCCCAATTCGCGCGTGTGAATGCGCTCCTGAATAGCCCCGGTCAGAATGAACAACGCTCCCGTGCTGATGCCGTGACAGAGCATGGTCATCACGGCTCCCTGCAAAGCGAGTGCATTCCAGGAAAAGACACCCAGCACCACGAAACCGAGATGGCTCACGCTTGTGTAGGCCACCAGGCGCTTCATATCGGTCTGGCCGAAAGCCATCACCGCTCCATAGATAATTCCGATAGCGCCCAAGACCATCGCCACAGGCGCAAACTCGCGGGCCGCGCCGGGGAACAGCGGGACTACAAATCGAATCATCCCGTACGCTCCGGTCTTCAGCAGCAGCCCGGCAAGAATCACGCTGCCTGCCGTCGGGGCTTCCGTATGCGCGTCCGGCAGCCACGTATGAAACGGGAATAACGGCAGCTTTACGGCGAAAGCCACAAAGAACCCCAGCATGATCCAGAGCGCTGCCGTGGAGGAAAGCGGCGTGTTCAGCAAATCGCCGTACTCGAACGTATACGTCCCAGTGCGCTGATGATGGAGAAAGTACAGCGCCAAAATGGCCACCAGCATCAGCAGCCCGCTGAGCTGGGTAAACAGGAAGAACTTGATGGCGGCGTAGATTCTGCGTTCGTGTCCCCACAGCGCGATCAGGAAATACATTGGGACCAGCATCAGTTCCCAAGCGAAGTAGAA